>VGAU01000151.1 GCA_016870675.1 Actinomycetota bacterium
TTTTGCCCTTGCCAGCACAAATTATATCGAGACCTAATTTATGGCAGAAATTAACAAGATCCAGTGTTACTGCTGGTTCATCGCCTGCACCTACACTATAAATAATATTGTTTAAATCAGCTAAATTTTTAAAGAAAAGCCCTAAAGTTACTTCAGATACTGCATTCATATTAATTACGCTTATCCTGCTCTTTAAGCTCTTGTAGATTACATCAACAGCTATTTTAGTATCCAATTCTGTAATCATAACAACATCAATATTTTCTATACTTAAAAATATCTCCAAATTGTCAGTAATAATATTTTCAGATTTAGATTTTTTTAAACCGTTTTTATTATTGATATATTTAAATTTCCCTTTTAAATTAGCTTTTTTTAAAATAAGCTCAGCCTCTTTTATATTCTTGCTATAAACAGCCATAATATTTATATCTTTTAATAATTCCATCTGTTCAACTAGAGTTGATGTTTTTTGGCCAGTATCTGTTTCAAGACTACCAGCTATAGCTACATTAAAAATATTTTTACCAATCTTCTCCATAACACTTTTTTTCTATTCTGCTTTTATATTTCTCTTAATTAAAAACTATCAATCACTTCATTAATTTACTGAACCCATTTAATCTCTTAAAAATTTTTATACTATATTTTAATATATTTAAATATCCTTCCAAACTTATCAATATTATCAATTAGCTGTTAACAATAGCTTTACACTCAACCTATGTACTTTTTTACCTTTTCAGTTATCTTAGTTGCCGACAAACCATATTTTTCAAAAAGCTCTTCTGGAAGACCAGATTCCCCAAAGCAATCCTGAATCCCAATTCTTTTTACAAACACATCTATTTTCTCTTCCAAAGTTTCAAGAACTGCACTGCCAAGACCACCAATTATACTGTGCTCTTCACATGTAAATATTTTTTTCGTCTTATTAGCACTTTCTATAATAAGATCTCCGTCTATAGGTTTTATAGAAGACATATTGATAACTTCTGCATCTATATTTTCACTTGCTAAAATATCTGCTGCTCCCAGTATCTCAAAAACAGTCATCCCACAGCCAATAAGGGTTACATCTTTTCCTTCTTTTAAAACATATCCTTTTCCAATTTCAAACTCAGTTTCCTCTGAAGTTATAACAGGAACATCAGCTCTTCCAAGCCTCACATAAAAAGGACCTTTAGTATCAACTACTTTTTTAATTACTTTTTTAGTCTCTACTGCATCACAGGGAACAATTACCCTCATTCCGGGAATTACTCTTGCAAGAGCTATATCCTCTATCGATTGATGCGAAGAGCCATCTTTTCCTACAGAAATTCCCCCATGCGTCGCAACTATTTTTACATCACAATTAGAATGAACAAGAGTATTTCTTACTTGATCAAATACTCTTCCTGGAGTAAAAACAGCAAGAGTAGAAACAATAACAGTCTTTCCTGTCTTTGATAGACCAGAAGCGATGCCAATCATATTTTGCTCTGCAATACCAGCATTATAAAATCTTTTTGGAAAACTTTTAGCAAAATAACAAGTTTTTGTAGATACGGAAAGATCGGCATCCATTACAAATAGATTATCCTTCTCTTTACCAAGCTCGAGTAGGACTTCACCATACGCCTGCCTTGTTGATTTTTTAAGTTCATTTAAAATTTCCATCTGTAGTAACCCATCTTCTTTTACTTATCAATTTTATCTGTTATTAAACTAAATCCTTCTATTATCCTTGTTGCTTTCAACAGATATTCTTAAAGGCTTGCTTTCCTACCTCTTGCTTAAACATAATCAAATAAGCATACCCTATTAACAACACCAGTGTGACTAAATTTCTTGTGAATATAAATACATGACAGTGTCTCACCTCTATATAAGCTCATATTTCTTAGAAAGCTCAACTATTGCTCTTTTGCAATCCTTTCTGCTACATGGTTTAGCATGGTAAGCATTATTATTTTCTAAAAATGATACTCCCTTTCCCTTTATGGTATGAGCAATTATTACAATTCTTCTTCCTCTGCTTTTATCCAAAACATCTACTATTTTTCTCATATCATGCCCATCTATTTCTTCTACTTCCCATCCAAAACTTTTCCATTTTAAATCTAAAGGCTCCAGCTTCATTACATCTTCTGTCCTGCCATCAATCTGATAACCATTTCTATCAATAATGATTGTTATATTCTTAAGATTGTAACTTGAAGCAAACATAGCAGCCTCCCATACCTGTCCTTCATCACATTCCCCATCACCAAGTAGGCAATAAATTTGTGAATTTTTACCGTCATACTTGTAACCCAATGCCATCCCAACTGCTACAGATAACCCTTGTCCAAGTGAACCAGTAGAAATTTCTATGCCTGGTAATTTTTTACAATCTGGATGACCCTGAAGCCTGGAGTTTATTTTTCTTAAAGTAAAAAGTTCTTCTTCTGGAAAATACTTGTTCATAGCCAGTACTGTATAAAGAGCAGGTGCCCCATGACCCTTACTTAAAATAAATCTATCTCTATTTTCCCAATTTGGATTTTTAGGCTTATGTTTTAATACTTTAAAATAAATAGCTATTAAAATATCTATACAAGAAAGTGAACCTGCAAGATGTCCACCTTCTACCTCAGTCGTTACCTCAATTATCTTTTGACGGGCTATATTTGATTTTATCTCTAAAATTTTAATTGAATCCTTGTACATAATATATAATCATTAGTAAATTACTTTAACATATGATATTTATTATTAAAAATAAATGATATTCAATTCATAAGATAATTTAATATACAAATGATAATTTAAACGAAAATTTATATTAAGTCAATAAAATTTTGATTTTTTTAAAGTTAGCTGATTACTATTAATAAGCTTTTAAGTACAGATATCAAAGTAAGAAAAACCTACAAGCTAATCCATCAGAATAATATTTTCATTGTTTCTTAAGTATTGTTTCTGCAGTCTCATTATCAGTAACAATTATATTTATAATTTTTCCTTTCAGAGCACCATAAATAGCATCAGCTTTAAATTTACCACCACAAACAGCCATTACATATCTAACCATTCTTAGATGATCTAAATCTATTCCAATTGTTCTTCTCTCTAATTCTGTTTTACACCTATTTCCATTTTTATCGTAAAAATATGAGTTAATATCCCCCACCGCACCACATTTTGATATATTCTCAAAATCTTCTTTTCTTATAAATCCATCTCTATACAGCATTGTAGAAGGCTCAGGAACTACACTTCCAACTCCAACTATAGCTATATTAATTTTACTAAACATCTCTATTGTCTTTTTGATATTACTTTCTGACATCAAAACATTTTTTGTCTCAATACTATCAACTATTGCTGGAGCATAAAGTTGGTAACTTTTAGCACCAAATGCTTTAGCCACTCTACGAGTAAGCTCGATAGCATTAAAATCCATAGAAACCTGGTTTAATCCTCCAGTGACCTGAACTACTGAAATATCATTCCTTTCCACAGAAGAAGGTAAAGCATTAACCATTTCATAAATAGTAGTTCCCCAGGCAACGCCTATTACATCTCCATCGTAGGCTATATCTAACAGGCAATTAGCTGCAGCTCTTCCAATATTCTTCTTTGTCTCTTCATAACTAAAAGAGCTTTCCACTACTGCTACTCGATAAATTTTAAATTTTTCTTCTAAAGAATTTTCTAAATCCAAAAAAGTATGACTTGGCTCATTTATAGTTATCTCGACTATACCTTCCCTTAAAGCCTGTGCTAAGAGGTCGGCAACTTTAAATCTAGAAATTCGTAGCTTTTTACCAATATCTATTTTAGACAAACCCCTTTGATAGTATAATTTACAAATCTTAGCTTTTAAAAGATCATTATTCAAATTTTACTCCTTATTTGCCTAATTCTTTTTATAGAATGTCTTAAAATAATGAATTTCTTATATTAATTCCAATTATTATAAATATTTGCGTATTTATCATATCTATATAATCCCTATAGATTTTTTTTAAAATCTATAGTTTTGAAATAAACTCTTCTATTTCAGCTCTGGTAGGAAGAGCTGGGATAACACCTTTCCTGATAGAAGTAATGGCTGCAGCTGCACTTGCAAATTTAAGTACAGAAATAATTTTTCCCTGATTTTCAAATAGAAAGTCAAGTCCGTTTTCCACCAGACCTTCCAGCAGCCCAGCAACAAAACTATCACCACACCCTGTAGCATCCACAGTCTTAACTTTAAATGCAGGCAATAGCCCTGTATATTTACCTGTAGAATAAATACAACCTTTAGCACCCATGGTTACAATACATAATTTGGGACCATTGGAAATTAGCTTTTGTATTCCTTTTTTAATATCTTTCTCTCCAGTTATAAAAAATAGCTCTTCATCATTTACTTTTATAACATCTGCCAATGGTATTGCCTTTATTATTTTATTTTTTGCTTCCTCTGCACAAGGCCAAAGGTTAAGTCTCAAATTTGGGTCATATGATATTACTGCCCCATTTGATTTAGCTAAATTAATTGCATCGTATGTAGATGATCTACCAGGTTCGCTTATTAATGTTATGGAACCAAAATGAAAAACTTTCGTATCTTTTATAAAGGTTTTATCAAATTCTTTTGAATCAAGCATCATATCAGCACTTGGATTTCTGTAAAAAAGAAACTCTCTAGTATTTGGAGTAGGAAGAGCAACAAAGGCAAGGCCTGTTCTTACCTTACTGTCAAACTGCATCTGGCTGACATCAACTTTATTTTCCACTAATGTATTTTTCAAAAAATGCCCAAATTCATCATCTCCTACTCTACCAACAAAGGCAGTTTCCAGTCCCATCCTAGCAGCTCCTACTGCTATATTAGCTGGTGCCCCGCCAGCTACTCTCCTGAATTCTCTGACTTCACTCAAGCGAATACCTGATTTTATAGAAAAAAAATCAATTAAA
>VGAU01000152.1 GCA_016870675.1 Actinomycetota bacterium
TTCTATATCAACTTTCAGAAAACTGTGTCTTTTGATATTACTTACTCTTTTCATTGCATCTGATTTTTTCTGAGATTACTAAGCTTTTAAATCTGTTTCCTCTCTCTTTATAATCTTTAAACATATCCATACTGGCGCAGGCAGGAGAGAGCATCAGGACTTCCCCGGGGACGGCAACTTTAAATCCTTTTTTAACTGCTGCTTCAAGCGTGCTGCATTCATATATTTTATAATCATAGTGGCTTCCTATTACCCGGTCATAAATCTTAGGAGCAGTTTCTCCTATTAAAATTAAGTTTTTAACTTTTTTGTTTAGAACTGAAATCAATTCAGAAAAATCCATATCTTTATCTTTACCACCCATAATCAATGTAATTTCCTTACCAAAATCATTAATAGCTACCATAGTTGCATCTGGATTAGTTGATTTTGAATCATTAAAGCATCTTATATTGTTTATATAACCTAAATATTCCAGTCTATGGTTCAGAGGCTTGAAATTTTTAATTGATTTTTCGATATTTTTTTCATTTATATTCATCAGTACTGCCGGCGCAATAGAAGCCATAATATTAGATATATTATGTTTACCTTTCAGAAGAATATTTTCTATATTTATTCTCCCCTTGCTCCTTTCTATCTGGTAGTAAATATAATTATCTTTATAAAAAATGTTTGTGTCATCTTCCGGTTCCAGACCAAACTTAATAAATTCCGGCAGCGGCTTTTGCCTTCCAGGGACAGCTTTTATTTTTTTATTTATATACTGGTCATCTATATTGATAATTGACCAGTCCTCTTCATTCTGATTTGCCAGTAACTTTAATTTCAAGTCACCGTAGTTCTTAAAAGATTTATGCCTGTCTATATGATCACTGGTGATATTTAATATTACACTAATATGAGGTTTGAAGTCGTATATTCTCTCCAATTGAAAGCTGCTAACCTCTATGACTCTGATTAAATTTTCTCGTGAATTGCTGTTGTACTTATTTTCTGTATCTATGGTTTCAATCAACGGCAGACCGACATTTCCACAGACTATACAATTATTCCCGGAATCATCAAGAATTTTCCCAATCAGAGTCACCACTGTTGTTTTGCCATTAGTGCCGGTTACAGCAATAGTCCTGGCCTGTTCTTCTTTACTTAACAATTTCCATGCCAGCTCTAATTCACTCCAGACAGGAATTTTATTTTCCCGGGCAAGTTTAATTACCGGCATATTATCTGGAACACCAGGACTGATTATCGCAAGATCAATTTTTTCTATGACCTCTTTTTCTTCTAATGTGTCTTTACCTAATATTATCTTTAAATTATAACGACTGATGTCCTGATACTTTTTAAACGCGCCTTCCAGATTCAGGTCAGGATTACTATCAATTCCAGTTATTGAGCAGCAAAAGTTGAGTATCTTTTCTATCACAGATATTCCTGTCCTTCCAAGGCCAACTACCAGTAAATTTTTATCTTTAACCAGATTAAATTTTTTTTCCATTCTTTCAATCTATAAACTTTAAGTAATAAATAAAAAATCCTACTCCTGCAAATAAGCCGCATACCAGCCAGAACCTTATAATAACTTTTATCTCCGGCCATCCAAGAAGCTCAAAATGGTGATGAATCGGAGCCATTTTAAATACCCTTTTCTTAAAAACTTTAAACCAGAAAACCTGAACAATCACCGATAACGTTTCAATAACAAAAAGTCCCCCAATTGCAATTAGTAAAATTTCCTGTTTTAAAATTATAGCAACTGCTGCAATCAGTCCACCCAGTCCTAATGAACCAGTATCACCCATAAAAATTTCAGCCGGGGCTGTGTTCCACCATAAAAATCCTATGCACGCAGCCAGCGTTCCCCCACTAACTACCGCTATATCTGTTCCGTAAGAAACAGCACCGAGTGTAGGAAGCCCTTCTAAATAAGCAATGAAACAGAATACAGCCAGAACAATGGATGAAGCTCCGGCTGCCAGGCCGTCAAGGCCATCGGTTAAATTAACCGCATTAGTGGTGCTGATTATAATCAATACCACAATAATGTAATACCAATATCCCAGTTCAACCTTTATATTGGTAAAAGGTATGCCTATATAAGTGCTGGCTTTGAGTATGTATTCATAAAATAATATGAAATATAAACATACTATAGCCAAAAGAGAAATCTTTACCCATCCTCTTATACCAAGAGATCTCTGTTTTTTAAGCGCCATATAATCATCAATAAACCCTATCAGGCTGCATAACAATAATATGGAAAGAACAAACACTCCTTCTATACTGTAAACCTCATGCCAGCGGTAATATTTAATCAGACTCACTATAGTAAATGCAGTTATGGAAGACAGAACAAATATTATTCCCCCCATAGTTGGTGTTCCTGTCTTAACAGAATGTGTTTTTGGGCCATCAATACGGATCTTTTCTCCAATTTTTTTATTTTTTTGAAATTTTATAAATAGAGGTGTTGTCAGAAGTGATATTACACCTCCAATTATAATTGATAAAAATATCCAGGTCATATATTAGTTTCCGCCTATATTAAATTAATAATATCTTCCATTTTATTTGCTCTTGAGCCTTTTACTAAAATTAAATCTCTTGGTTTGAGCAAATTGCTTATTTCTCTACCCAGCTTTTCTTTATCTTTAAAATAAAAACATAGATTTTTATTTTTATTAAAATTACCAGTATTCCTATAACCCTCAAATATATTTTCCGCAAGATCGCCTAAAGCTATCAAGACATCTGCCTTTTTTTCAGACAGATACTGCCCGATTTCCCGGTGAAACTTAAATGAATCATTACCCAGTTCCAGCATATCTCCTAATATAGCTACACTTCTCATATTTTTCTTTTCTGAAATTAAAACCAGTGTATCAATAGCATTTTTAACCGATACAGGACTGGCATTATAACAATCATCTATAATTATTTTATTTTTTTTCCTTATAATTTCCATTCTGGAACCGGGGGTAGCTGCGCTTTCAATTCCTGCTTTAATCAACTCGTTATTAATATTTAAATATAAGCATATAGCTGCCGCACAACAGGCATTATATATATTATGATAGCCAGGAATATTCAAACATATATCTATAATTTTCTTACTGCCTTTATAGAAATTAAAAGTAAATCTTCCCATCTCATCCATATTTTTTTCAATAAAATTAAATGCAATATTATTATTTCTCCCGAATTTTATGATTCTGCAATTAACTTTCTTTTCTATCAAACTAGTATACCTGTCATCATTATTCAAAAATAAGATTCCATTATTTTTGTAAAGAATTTCTGCTATTTCGGCTTTTGCTATGGCTATTTCCCGCAAGTCTTTAAAAAAAGCCATATGCGATTCCCCTACAGCGGTAATAGTTCCTATATCTAAATTACATATACGAGAAAGCATTTCTATTTGACCTTTTCCCCTCATACCCAGTTCAGCAACAAAAAAATCCGTTTGGCTGTCAATTTCCAAAATCGATTTTGATACTCCAATTTCAGTATTATAATTCCTGGGGGTAAATTCAATTTTATACTCTTTACTTAATATATTTACCAGAAAATCTTTAGTGATAGTTTTACCCACACTCCCGGTTATACCGATTACAGTTGGATTAAATTTACGTATATAACCATAGGCAATATTTTCTAAAAAAGTTAAATTATTATCTGACTGCAGGATTATTAGATTATTAAAATTTTCAGTTTTAAGACTGTTTTTCCATAAATTTAATTCTTCTTTATATCCTGATTCAAATACAAAACCGTCAGCGCCTTTTTTTAAAGCTGATCCTATAAAATCATGGCCATCATAATTTTCGCCCACCAGAGGAATAAAAAAATCCCCTTTTTCTATGGTTCTGGAATCGGTCGATATGTTGCAAACATATTTCTTGATATTTCCTGAAATCAAATTACAATTTGTCCAGGATATTATATTTTCAACTTTTATTTTTTCTTTCATTTTTCCCCGCAGCCCACTCATTTACTACTTCCCGATCGCAAAATGGTATTCTGTAATCTTTGAACTCCTGGTAATTTTCATGACCTTTCCCCGCAATAAGAACTACATCATTTTTTCGCGCCATTTCAAGAGCCTTAAATATTGCTTTTTTCCTGTCAGTTTCTTTAATATATTCTTTACTGCCAGACTCAATCAGACCTTCCTCTACCATGCTTATTATAGAATCCGGTCTTTCAGTTCTTGGATTATCAGAAGTTATCACCGTAAAATCAGCCTTCTGCCCTGAAATATGGCCCATGATTTTTCTTTTCCCCTTATCGCGATCGCCACCGCATCCAAAAACTGATATAATTCTCCCTCCCGGTTTTAATATTTGCTTTATAGTCGCCAGTACATTTTCCAGACCATCCGGTGTATGTGCATAATCTACTATTACTGTTGACTTTTTATAAGAATCTATTTTTTCAAATCTACCCCCAACTCCATACAAAGACTTTATACCTCTCTGAATAGAGCTGTTTTTTATACCCATATCAATGCAGACACCTACAGCTGCCAGGATATTATAGATATTGAAGTATCCGCATAATGGAGATGAGATATTTAATTTTTTACCATCTGAAGTATTTACATCCATTTCAATTCCTGAAATGGAGTTTTTAATATTACTTGCCCATACACTTGCCCGGTCTGACTTAAGTGAATAAGATATTTTTTTTAAATCAGTGGACTTGAAAATTCTTTTTCCATAACTATTATCTATATTAATAACCGCTTTTTCCCCTCCATACACATACCTGTATTCCTTTAAAAACAATTTTTTCTTTACATCAAAATAACTTTCCATATCTTTATGATAGTCCAGGTGATCCCGAGAAAGATTGGTGAATACAAGATAATTAAATTTAAGATAGTCAACCCTGTGTAAATCTATTGAATGTGAAGATACTTCCATA
>VGAU01000153.1 GCA_016870675.1 Actinomycetota bacterium
AGAAGGCATACTCTTGGTTCTTGATGACAAATATACAGAATATTTCACTGCTGAAGAATATAAAAAGATTATGGAGTCCTATAGCGGAACTATGAGCGGCATAGGGATTATCGTAACTCTTGATAATGAAGGCCGGATTGTGGTAGTGAGAACTCTATCTGATACACCTGCTTGTAGAGCGGGTATTGTAGAAGGGGATATTATAACTGAAGTTGACGGTATGGATATAAAAGATATGGCTCTTGAAAAGGTAGTTGCTATGATAAGAGGGAAAGAAGGGACTAAAGTGAATCTTAAAATTTATAGGCCCGAAGATGACAATATTATCGAAGTAACTGTTACCAGAGCAAGGTTTGATGTCCCCAATCTGGTCTCAGAGATTCTTGAAGAAGATATAGGCCATATATGGTATTATGCCTTTCAGGATGGAGGTGCGCAACAACTTGACAAAGAGATTCAAAAGTTAATTGAAGATGGTGCTAAGGGATTAATTTTAGACCTGAGAAATAATCCGGGCGGTGTACTGAATGACGCAGTTGAGGTATGTGATTTATTTTTAGATGAAGGCATAATTGTTACTATAAGAGGAAGAATGGAAAATAAAGAAAGAATTGATAAATATTTTGCCAGAAAAGGAAAATATACTGAAATTCCTTTAATTGTATTGATTAATGAATTTTCAGCAAGTGCTTCCGAGGTAGTTGCCGGTGCATTAAAAGATAAGGGTAGAGCTATCCTGGTTGGAGAGAGAAGTTTTGGGAAGGGAGTTGTTCAGACTCCTTACGAGCTTTCAGATGGTTCAGGAATCAAGTTTACAACTGCAAAATATTTCCTGCCTTTAGGTTCTTTCATAGATGAGGTGGGAATAAATCCTGATGTATTGGTTAAATTGGAACCAGATGCTACAGAAGACCTGCAGTTAAATAGAGCTATAAAGGAAATCAATACCTTAATAAGTGAAATTGAATGAACAAGTTTAAAAAAAAGAGTGTTCCTGAAGAAGATAAAATAATAATTGCCCAGAACAGAAAGGCTTTAAGGGATTTTTTTATTTTAAACACCTATGAGGCTGGTATAGTACTGGAAGGGTGTGAAGTCAAATCTATCCGTAACCACAGGCTTAATTTAAAAGATAGTTACGGCAGGATAAGAAATGATGAGCTACTTCTTTATAATATGCATATATCGCCCTACAGTAAAAGCAGAGCCGAAGATATAAATCCTACAAAGACCAGGAAGCTGCTTATGCACAGGAGGGAGATTGACAGAATAGCAGGGAAATTAATTGACAGAAGCCTTACCCTGGTTCCGTTAAGAGTATATATGATAAAAAACAAAGTTAAGGTTGAACTGGCACTGGCCAAAGGCAAAGCCAAAAGAGATAAGCGTAGAAATATACAGAATAGAGAACATGAACTTGAAATAAAGAGGGCTTTGAAAAAATATTAGTTTTAGTATAGAATATGCTTGCGTTAAATCTGAAGTTCTGCCCATAATTAAAGGGGGCGATCTGGATTCGACGGGGATAGGTTGAGCTTAAATTGCAAGTCGAGTATCAGAACTCGTAAATAACTGAGCTAAACATAAACGCTAATAATAGTGAATTAGCATTAGCAGCTTAAATTAAGTTGCTACGTCTGCGAAAAGTTTCCTGTGCTTTTCGACAGGCGCCGGTTAGCAGGATACTCCAGTGTGATTTGTCTGCAGTAATACTGGAGGAAATTTAATGCGGGCTGGCTTTTTTGATCGTGTCCATACGAGCATAAAAAGTGAGATTTAAAATATGGAACAAGCTTGTAGATATTTAAGTGACAATGTCTTCGGACGCGGGTTCGATTCCCGCCGCCTCCACCATGAAGATACCATAGTCTGCAAAGATTGATGAATTTTAACTGTGTAAAATATG
Organism: Actinomycetota bacterium; assembly: GCA_016870675.1. Classification (GTDB taxonomy): domain Bacteria; phylum Actinomycetota; class Humimicrobiia; order Humimicrobiales; family Humimicrobiaceae; genus Hydromicrobium. The sequence continues at coordinate 1,907 of VGAU01000153.1, forward strand.
CCATAAGTGCATATTTTACGGGAATCGAAAAGACGGACTGAAGCGAAAGCTGAAGGAGTCTGCGGCTCTGCAGCGAGCAAAGCGAGACGAAAGACCGATTCCCGCCGCCTCCACCATATTTTGCACCAATGCTTTCCGGATATAGTCTTTTAAATTGTTATTTCTAAAATAACTAGAAGAATAACTAGAAGATTTGAAATTATTTCGTATAATATGCAAATTTAGTATATTGTTTTTATAAAAGGATTATGGAATTTAAGGAAATGGAGAAAACCCAATAAAGGTGCTTAAACTATAGATTTGCAAATGGTAAAGCAATAATATTCGAGCCTAATGGAAGCTGAATATCTCCAGGGTGTATTATATATCCTTTTGCTGAGCAGTTTTTAAAATCTTTTTGGAAAATTTTTATTTCCGATGCCATCGAAATTCTCGGTGTTGAAGAAAGCTTAACCTCTATAGGAATTAATTTGCCGCCATATTCAATAATAATATCTATTTCTGTTCCTGCTGTTGTTCTCCAGAAATATATTTGTGGTTCTCTCCCGCGATGTATGAAAGTTTTTATTAATTCAGATAGTACTGCTGTTTCAAAAATAGCACCACCCATTGGACCGGAAGATGCATGCTCAGGATCTTTTAGACCAGCAAGATAACAAAGTGTACCAACATCTGTAAAATATACTTTAGGAGTTTTAACAAGACGTTTTCCAATATTAGCAAAATATGGGCGTAGTATGGTTATCTGATATGTAGCTTCTAATATTGACAACCATGCTTTAATAGTATTGACTGCTACTCCAAGATCTCTTGATATATCTGTAAGGTTTAAAAGCCGGCTGCATTGTATTGCTATCATACGTAGGAAATTTTGAAATAGAGTAAGATCACCTACCTGCCGTAAAATACGTACATCCCGTTCAAGATAGGTTTGTACATAACTTGCATGCCATAGTGTGATATCGCGATAAGGTTCAGTGACAAGTTCAGGATAACCACCCCGGATCAAACTTTTCCATAAAGACTCATAGGAGAGTTTATAATGCTTATGTTGTGTATTTGTTGATTCCCATGGTAATTTTGAATGAGGGTTATTCATAATTTCTTTGCATGAAAGTGGAAGGAGTTTTAGTATTGCCGAACGTCCTGCAAGAGATTCAGTTACATGTCTAATTAAGAGAAGGTTATGTGAACCAGTTAGAATATATTGTCCATGTTTGCTTCGATTGGAATCTATATATTCTTTTATGTAAGATAAAAGATTCGGCGCATACTGAACTTCATCAAAAATTACAGGTGGGGAATACATATCAAGAAATCCCCGCGGATCATTAGCAGCAGATGCATTAATATCTGGAAGTTCAAGTGAAACATATTTGTGGCTTTTATTGAACAAGTGTTTAAGAATGGTGGTTTTACCGGACTGACGAGGGCCTGTAAGCACAACTGCTGGAAATTCAGCAGCTGCTTTTTTTAAAACCGGTTCAAGAGTTCTCTTAATATATTTATTTTCTGTATCCATATTAAACCTTTATCAATCTAAATTATGCATTATAAATGCATAATGTCAAGTATTTTAATATTTGTACATAATATGGATAATAACTCTTTCAAATAACTTTAATTTAATTTCAATTTAATATATTCCAGACAATCATTGATACTTTGCAATATGTCTGGTAACTGATATCTAAAAAAAACATGTTCAATTCCAGCCGCATCCACCATAAAGCAAATAATGCGCCATAGTATCATTAGATATTTCTTGACAGGAAAATAATTACAATGTATTCTTAAGTAATACAAAGAATACGAAGGAGTTTAATATGTCTAAGATCATTACCGTAAGGCTGCCTGAAGAAATATCGGAAAAACTGGACGATTTATCCCTTGAGATTAGAAGAAAAAAAAGTTTTATAATAAAGTCTGCGTTGGAGCAGTATCTGGATGAGTATGCAGATTATCAGATTGCTCTGGATAGGTTAAGGGATAAACAGGATAAAATAATAACTTCAGAAGATCTAAGGAAAGAGCTTGAAATATAATATCGTATATAAATCATCTGTAAAAAAAGATTTAAGAAAAATAGACAAAAAGGAATTACCGGGAATATTAAACGAGATTGAAAATATGTTAAAAGGTAATACATTCAAAGGGAAAGAATTAAAAGGCGAATTTGCAGGATTATTCTCATATAGAATTGGTAATTACAGAGCGGTATATACAATATTGGGAAGTACCGTATTGGTATTACGGATAAGTCATAGAAAAAATGCATATAAATAAAAAATTTTTGGTAAAAATTGATTTATGGGGGATTACTAAAAAATAAAGGAATTGTATGAAAAACTTAAGGAAATATGGGAACCCCCCCTTTGTATTGCCATGATCCACGGCGGGCCAGGGGCACCAGGAGAGATGGCTCCGGTGGCAAGATACAGATTCTACGATATCCTTAAAAAAGAGTTACGTTAAAAAGATAAACACTAGAAGGCTTTTTTATTTTTATTTTAAAATTATATAATTAGTAGATTAAAAAAACGTGATTTACCAGTTAAAGCATATATTTTTAATATTGCCGGTGGGCTTAAGGAAAATTAATAAATAATACAGAAAGAATAAAGTTGGATAATAGAGCAATAGGGGTATTTGATTCCGGAGTTGGCGGTCTTACTGTTCTACGGGAAATAATAAAGGCTGTTCCTGATGAAAGCACTATATATTTCGGGGATACTGAAAGGGTTCCGTACGGCCCACGCGATTTAGGTGAAGTTAAAAAATTTGTTTTTAAAATAACCAAATTTCTTTATGATAAAGACGTAAAACTTATTGTAATTGCCTGTAATACTTCTACTGCTGCAGCCTTGAACGATTTAAAGAATCATTATGATATACCAATTATAGGAGTAATAGAGCCAGGAGCCAGAACTGCTGTCTGCAATACCAGAAATAAAAAGGTGGGAGTTATTGCAACCAAAGGCACG
>VGAU01000154.1 GCA_016870675.1 Actinomycetota bacterium
TTATAAATGTATTTCCCTTTACCTGTATTCCCGGGAATATTGTTAATGCAATCTCAAAGAGAATTAGAGAAGAGTACAAGATACCCTGGCTGAATCTTGCCTTTGATGGACTGGAGCAGGAAACAACTGAAACCCGTCTGGAAGCCTTTATGTATCAGGCAAAGCAATATATGAAGAATAAGAAATAGCTTATCCCAAGATTCCCCTAAGATTATATAATTACAGTTATGTAGGGGATAAGCTATTGGTTGTTTTTCAATGACCAGTTCTTTCATAATATTATCTTCAATATCCATTGATATTTTTCTTGTGGCATTTTCTCTTCTATACTCAAATAAAAAGCTTTCTGGATTATTCCTATATTTTTTTCTGACTGACAAAATCTTCTCCTTTTAATCCCTGGAATTTCTTCAATATGACTTTTTTCAATTTCCTTTACCAGGTAACAGTAAATTAATTCTTTTACTTGATAATCTAAAAACTTTTTCCTCTGTTCTTTTTGGTTTTAAATTGGAGTGCACATCATAAGTTTGACACATTTCTTAGATAGGTTAGAGTAGATAAAGTAAGAGAAAGAGGGAAAGGAAATGAAATGGGTATAAAGAGGAGAAAATACCCAGGTGAATTCAAAATAGAGATGGTTGAAGAAGTATTATCAGGCCACAGTACTCTGGAGTTTGCCAGATTAAATGACCTAAACCCAAATTTAATTATCAGATGGAAAAGGCAATGACTGGATGGTAAATTCCACGGCACATCAGCAAATGACACAGAACTAAGAAAGCTAAAACTAACTTCAGAATCTGTAAACCTTTTGTGCAGCTGAATCATAATCTAAAACCATCCTTTTTAGCTTTAGATTATATTTTTAAGGTGTGCACTTTTAAAGCATAAATCTTATAAAAAAGACTATGCACTTTTAAATGAAAGAGGCAATTTGACCTATTGACAAAGATTAATTTAAGTTATATAGTTATTATGTAATAACAATACTACATAACTATTAAATATTGTTAAGAATAACTTTTAAATTAATCTATTATATTAATCTATTATATGTTGACAATCCTAACTTTGACACTGCAAGTCTGGGTGCAGGATCTTATATGCTTCATTACAATAAACGTTATTTTAATATTTTCTAGGGCTTTTAACTGTCAAAGTTTAAAATATATAAACAGCTATAGTTGGTTGTTTACTTTTGTCATATAACAGAAATTATTACAAAAAATATAGAAAGTAAAGATAGATATAAATTAATTTATAAATAGTCAAGGAGGTAGTCAATGTAATATAGGAATAAGGTTTATTTGGCTGTGTGGTGGCTATCAATTTATATGCTAAATGAACCGTGCGGGTAATTTTTGCTAAAAAAGGTATAAATAAGAAAGGAGGATATGAATGGCAAAATAAATGAGATTTGTTCAGGATTGATTTTATTTTGCTGAGATCAAGGACCTAAACAAATCTCAGTAAAGATTTTATTAAAAATTATTGTATAAGTAAAATTATTAAAAGGAGAGTGTAAAAGAAATGAAAAAGTCATTAATGTGGTTGTTAGTAATGATACTGGCTGTTTCTATGATAGCAACTTTTTCACTTATAGGATGTAAGGAAAAAGAAGCAGCTCCGGAAGAAGAAGTAGTAACGCCACCTCCTACTGAAGAAGTAGGAGAAGAAGTAGAAGAAGTTGAAGAGGTAGCACCATCAACAGAAGTACTTGTTTATCACTACTATACCGCTGGTGATGAAAAGGCGGCCATGGATGCTGTGATAGCCCTCTTCGAAGAAACATACCCAGATATAACTGTAATTGAGAACCCTGTTGCTGGCAGCGAAGCTATGGTTTCTATATTAGAAACTCAATTTTATGCTGGCGAACCACCAGATGTTTTTATATCTGCTGACCTTATTAGGACTGCAGATTGGGTTAGGGCAGGTTTAATTCTGCCAGTAGATGACGTCTGGGAAGAATTAGGCTTAAATGATGCCCTTAATCCAAATCTAGCCAGTATGCCTGCTCTCACATACGAGGATATTCATTATGGGATTCCTGAACTTACTGCTTATGAAAGTGGTATAATTTTTAATAAACATATCTTTGATAATGTAGGAATAGATCCAACGAGCCTTACGACTGTCGATGCTCTTATGGATGCCTGCGCCACAATAAAAGCAGCCGGTTACACCCCTTTTGCAATGGGATCGCAATGGCTATGGGCCCTAAAATTCCCCTTTGTTGATGCTGTACTTCTGAAAGGTGGAGTAGACAAATACAAGGCATTCTATACAGGGGAAATCACTGCAGATGACCCAGCGATCAGAGAAGCGCTTGAATTCTTCGCAAACACTGCAGAGTACACTAATTCAGACCATACTGCGTTTGATTGGGACGGGGCTTGTGAACTTGTAGTCTCAGATCAAGCTGCGATGTATGTACATGGTTCATGGGCTGGAGGATGGCTTAAAACAATGGGATTTGAATGGGAAGTGGATATGGGAATAATTCCGTTCCCGGGGCTTGGAGACTACTTCGTAATGGATGGCAATCTGTGGTCAGTTCCTCGCTTTTGCGAACATCCAGACGCAGCAAAGAAATTCATCCAAGTTGCAGGTAGCGTTGAAGCACTTAGTTTGGAGCTTGTACCCAGAGATTCCACTATTGCATGGCGTACGGATATACCTGCAACAGGACTTGGTCCAATTACTACAGATATACTAGAAATACAGGCAAATGCATCAACCCCTGTTCCTTCCGCACAATGTATAGAGGGTACAGATGTTGCTTTTGTAAATGGGGTACAGGGTATTCTCCAAACCTTGCTTATTGATGGGGATGTCGATGCAGCTGTAAATTCGTTAGTAGAATTACGTAATACAGTATTTGGTGAAGAGGGTGAATAGGGCAGGTAGTATAGTAGATTTTTTTATGTAAAAAAAAGTTATTAAAAAATTGATGGCGTATTCTTTCAGATAATAATTTTGTTAAAAAACTAAAAGGAAGAATACGCCATCAAAGAATTAATAAAATTAAGATTATATGATTTATGGGAAGAAGTAAAACTTGACATTACCATAATAAGGAATTTGGATGGACAGAAAAACAAAATTTTTTATTTTTCTTTTCTTACTTCCTGCAATTGTGGGCCTTGGGCTGTACGCATATTATTTTAGTGGATGGAATCTCTCCATTTCTATGACAAACGCGAGGAGTTTAATATTCCCGGCCAAATTTATAGGCCTGGGTAATTATTGGCGTTTCCTGGTTGATCCTGTGTTTATAACTGTTGTAAAAAATACTGCAATATTTACTGTGCTTTTTATGGGTGGGGCACTTTTACTGGGGTTACTTTTTGCGATATTAATTGATCAGGGCATCAAGGGAGAGAGACTTTATAAAGTGATTATTCTTATTCCCATGGCAATGCCGATGGTTATTTCAGGAGTCCTCTGGAGCTGGATGTTTTCACCTAGAATGGGAGTCATAAATAGTCTCCTTAGGGTACTTCACCTTGATTTTCTAACTCAACCTTGGATAACCTCTACGAGTCAGGCTCTTTTATGTGTGATTATAGCCTACATCTGGGTTTTTAGCGGGTTTGTCGCACTATTGTATCTTGCAAATATACGTTCACTTCCTGATGAGCAAAGTGAATCTGCTCGTGTTGATGGGGCCTCAAAGTTCCAGTTGTACTGGCGTGTTATTGTCCCACAACTGAGACCTGCAACGGTAATGGCAGTTGCGGTTCTCTTTTTGAATTCTCTTGTCGCGTTCGACCTGGTCTGGCCGCTAACGAGGGGTGGACCCGCGAGTTCATCAGAACTTTTAGGTACGTTTATGTATAAACAAACATTTCAGTGGAATTTTTTCGGCTATGGTGCAGCTATAGCCCAAATCATGTTTATAATTTCGGTGGTGGTGATGGTTCCATATCTTTATAGATCCATTAGAAGGAGATAAGTCTGAAAGAAAATCAAATTGGCAATACATTTATAAAAGAAAAAAGGATTAAGGACAACGGTTTTTCATCCCGTTTTGTGCCTTGAGCGAAGCGAAAGGAATGGATATAAAAATGATGATTATCAAACGGTTCATCCTTTATTTTATCTTGATTATCTTTGCGTTATTTATGTTGTTCCCTATCTACTCGATGGTAACTACGGCATTCAAGACTATGCCAGAAATAGTAGGGAGCAGGTTAACCCCACCGACAAAGTTATATCTTGGAGCGTTTAAAGAAGCATTCGATAATATTGGTAGACCTCTTCTGAACAGTATAATAATTACATTGCCTTCGGCTTTGATAGGTACTTTTTTAGGATCTATTACTGGGTATGTGTTTTCCAAATTCCGCTTCTGGGGATCGGATGCTTTGTTTATTCTGATTGTATTGGGGATGTATATCCCAGCTCAAGCGGTGTTGCTTCCAGTTGTGAAGTTCTCGGCAAATGTTGGAATATTCAATACTTATTTGGGATTGATTCTACCAATGATTGCTTTCAGCATTCCTTCCGCTACACTTTTTTTCAGAAATTTTTACATGACTGTGCCGACAGAAATGATAGAAAGTGCCAGGGTGGACGGTTGTGGAATACCGGGTATTTACAGAAGAATAATTCTCCCACTTTCGGGTATAACATTTGCAGTATCAGCAATAATTAACTTCACATGGATATGGAACGGCTTTCTTTGGGGATTAGTTTTAACACAGGGTCCCACAGTGCAACCCGTGATGGTTGCAGTTAATAACTTGCATGGAACTTATGTCGCGATGTGGAATGTACAGATGGCTGGATCATTAATAGCAGCGCTTCCAACATTGGTTATATACACTTTTTTTGGAAAATATATTATGAGGGGAGTTCTTGCGCAAAGAAAATAGAT
>VGAU01000155.1 GCA_016870675.1 Actinomycetota bacterium
TATTGGAGAAAAAAGTTGCTATTTCCGGTAAGTCCATCCTAAAAACTATTAGAATTTCTGCTGAACTTGGCTACCTGAAAATTCCTGAAGATACCATAGTTCCAATAACTAAAATTGACCAGTTTCCTATAAAAAAAATAGTAATACTTTCTACTGGCAGTCAGGGAGAGCCGCTTTCAGCTCTTAACCGCATGGCTTTAGGAGAACATAAAAGAGTCAGCATTATGAAAGGAGATATGGTGATAATCTCTGCTTCTCCGATTCCGGGAAACGAAAGGGCTATATCCAATACTATTAACAGGCTTATAAAACAAGGAGCAGATGTTTTCTATGAGTCCATTGCAGGTGTTCATGTGTCGGGGCACGCTGCCCAGGAAGAGATAAAGATTATGATAAATTTAACAAATCCTAAATACTTCATTCCAGTTCATGGAGAAAATAAACATAAAGTTCAGAATGCGCACATAGCAGAGTCAATGGGAATTAATGAAAAAAATATTATTATAGCTGAAGATGGTGATATTATTAAAATGAATTCAAATTTATGCAGAATTTCAAACAATTTGCATCCCCAGACTATTTATATTGATGGCGTTGGGATGGGGAATATAGAGGATATGGTACTCAAAGACAGGAAAATATTATCAAGAAACGGAATTATATTTATAGTAGTTGGAATAGATTATGCAGGGAGAAGAATTTTATGTGAACCTGATTTTATTCTAAAGGGAACAATATATATTGAAAATTTAACAGAAATTCTGGATGATTCAAAGAAAATTATAAAAAATTCCGTAAAAACATGCTTTGATAATAATATAGCGGATAGAAAAATGATTGAAGATTTTATTAATGACAGGTTAGAAAAATTTATTTTTAAAAAAGCAAGAATAAGACCTATAATAATAACTAAAGTCATTAGTCCTGATAGGCATTAATTAAAATATAAGTCCTTAAAAAAATGGTTAGAAGAAATTATAGAAGAAAAAAAATAACAAAAGTTAAGAGCAGTTTAAGTTCAGGGGATTCTAGAAATAGAAAAAAATATGTTAAAAGCAGACCTGAAGTTTATGGTATTTTAATACTAATGGTTTCGGTTCTGTTATTTATTAGTGTATTCGGATTTTCAAATACTGGTTTTCTAAATACGTATGTAAATGATTTTTTATCTTTTGTTTTTGGAGTTGGTAAATTCCTGGTACCTTTCATGCTTTTAATCTGGGGTTTTAGCTTCTTCCTAAAGAGGATCCGCCTGTTACCTTCAAGCTTTGGATGGGGATTTTTTCTATTATTTTTCTCTATACTGGGAATTCTAAGTTTAAGAAAAATCTTTCTTTTCAACAACTTTAATTATGCGGATATTTTTGATAAAGTTCTGGTAAAAACCAGGGGCGGGATTGTAGGAGCCGGGATTTTTTATGGCTTATATAAGCTCTTTAGCAGCGCTGGTGCTGTGGTAGTGCTGGGTGTTTTAATGGTTATATCAATATTGATTATTACAAAGATATCCCTTATAGATATTGGTAAAAAGATAATCTACTTACTTAAAAAAATAAATTTTAAGTCTGTGGGTAATTTATTTAAAAGAAGAAGTAAGGAAGACGAATATACAGTATTAAAAAAGCCGTTAATAGATGAAAAAGAAATTTACGGCAGTCACGGAAAAGTTGACTTAAAAAAAATTGAAGTTATTGATAATGCTTACAGGGCATTTAAGGAAAAAGTTGAAACGCAGGATGAATCTATAAAAAAAATTAGCACAATTGAAGCTGCTAGTGATCAATTAAAAATACCAACAGTAAAAAGCGGTGATCTGGAAAACAATTATAGATTACCTCCTATAAATTTGCTGAAGAAATCCAGGGATTTGCCTTCCAAATTATATAAGCAAGGCGTAAAGGAAAGAGTTTATATCCTGAATAGACTGTTCAGTGACTTTAATTTAGATGCCAGAATAGACAGGGTGGTTAGTGGTCCTACTGTAACCCTTTATGAAATGAAACTTTCACCGGGGGTGAAAGTTCAAAGATTACTTAGTCTGGAAGATGACTTTTGTGTTGCTCTTGGTTCACCCGATTTAAGGATTCATATTCCTATACCCGGGAAATCTGCTATTGGTATTGAGGTACCCAATATTGTTAGAAGTATTGTTACTCTGGGAGATATTTATTCTGATGATGATAAGAACTTAACTGATAATTTGTTAAATGTTCCTTTAGGCAAGAATCTCTCAGGGAACATTATTTATATGGACATAATTAAAATGCCGCATATTCTTATTGCCGGTGCTACTAATTCAGGAAAAAGCTCATGTCTTAACAGCATTATCATTTCTCTTCTTATGAAGGTAAGACCCAGTGAGGTTAGATTTATTATGATCGACCCAAAAATGGTAGAGCTCAGTATTTATAATGGAATACCTCACCTTTTATCACCAGTGGTAATAAATCCAAAGAGGGCTGCTTCAGCCCTTGCATGGGTGGTAGGGGAGATGGAGAAAAGGTTTAAAATACTGGTTGAAAGAAATTTTAAATCCCTGGAAATGTACAATTTTGAGGCAAAAAGAAATGAGAATGAGTATGAGAATTTCAAACCTTTACCGTACGTATTAGTATTTATTGATGAATTGGCTGACCTAATGATATTATCAGCATCGGAGGTAGAGGACAGCATCTGCAGGATTGCACAAATGGGAAGAGCAGTTGGTATTCATTTAATAATATCTACCCAGAGACCTTCGGTTAACATAATAACAGGGTTGATCAAAGCAAATATACCTTCAAGAATAGCATTTATGGTTACATCAAATGTTGATTCCAGGGTTATCCTGGACTGTGGTGGGGCAGAAAAATTAGTTGGAAAAGGAGATATGCTATATTTACCTTACTATTCCAATAGACCGGAAAGAATTCAAGGAGCTTTTGTAACTTCAAGGGAAATAGAGATGATTACCGGATATATAAGGAATATCAGCAGTCCTGAGTATAGTTTAGAAGTTTCAAAAAGAATAAGCGATGAAAAAAAGGATACGCATGATGAAGACGATCTATTCTATGATGCTTTAAGAGTAGTTGTAAATTTTGGGCATGCATCAGCTTCATTATTACAGAGAAGGCTAAAGATAGGTTATTCAAGAGCTGCAAGAATTCTTGATCAAATGGAAGATAGAGAATTAATTAGCGCCTATGATGGTAGTAAGCCAAGAGAAGTATTAATCTCAAAGGTGGATTTAATCAAGTTATTAGAAGAAGAAAATTAGAAGTTTTAATAAGTTTCAAATATGAATTGTTCAATAATAAACGTAGGAACTGAACTAAATCTGGGACTAATACCGAATAAAAATTCCCAATATATAGCGGAAAGAATTACTGAACTGGGTATAGAATGCAAATATATGTTTACTGTTGGTGATAGCCTGAGCGAAATATCTAACATATTAAGACAAAGTTTGAAATATAGCGATTTAATAATAATAAGTGGAGGATTGGGTCCTACTGATGATGATGTTACCAGAAGTGCAGTTGCTTCAACTTTGGATTTAAAACTAATAAGAGACAGGAGCCTTGATGATACAAGTCTGAAATTTATTAAAAAATCAAAAAATAAAAAAATTACCGAGAGATTACTACGCCAATCTTATATTCCCGAAAATTCTTTTCCAATTAGACCAAGATTGGGAAGCGCTTCCGGATTCAGGATAGAATTAGGCAGCAAGCAGATAATATTCTGCATTCCAGGAGTTCCGAAAGAGATGAAAAGTATGTTTGAATATGACGTTATATCTTTCTTAGAAGATAGGAAAAGAAATAAAAGTTTAAGAGGTAATAAGTTTGAAATAAGAAAGTCTACACTTCTAACTACTGATATCAGTGAAACAGAGATAGAAGAAAAGATTAAGGAGATCGCTAGTGAAGCAAAGAAGATTAATGTTGAGATAGGGATTACTGCTGATCCAGGTTTAATAAAAATAATACTGGTGGCAAAATCACCGGACAGTGTAAAAGCTAATAGGAATTTAAAAAGAATTGAAGAGAAGATTACCGGTAAATTGGGAAACTATTTTTATGGAAAGGATGATACTTTAATTTCTGATAACTTAAAAGAAACTATAGCAAAAATTGGCGGCAGGTTAACTATCAGTATAGCTGAATCAATAACCGGCGGCCTTATAAGCAGTATTATTACCGATACACCTGGAAGTTCCAGGTTTTTCCTGGGAGGTATAGTATCTTATTCAAACTATTCAAAAATTAAATTACTTGATATAGATAAGAATATCCTGGATAAATACGGAGCTGTGAGCAGAGAAGTATGTCTGATTATGGCAGAAAAGGTTAGGAAAATTTTTAATTCTGATTATGCATTAAGCGTAACTGGATTTGCAGGACCGGAGGCGGAGTATAAAAGAGTAGGTCTGGTGTATTGTTGTATATTGGGACCTGGTGGATATGAGAAAATATTTGAGAAAAAATTTCTGGGTAATAGATGTGAGGTAAAATTCAGGACAGCACAATTTATACTAAATGAGCTCAGGACAGCAATAGGTGAAAAGTATTATAGAAAAGAAAGAATTAGTGAAAGAAGATAAAAAAAATTTTGAAAGAAGACTATTTATAGCTATAGATATTCCGGAATTTATAAAGGATAATATATATAATTTTACAGTGGCTTTGTTGAAAGAAGAAAGGCAAATAAAAGTAGTATCAGCTCCAAATATTCATATAACTTTAAAATTTTTAGGGAACATAAATACAGGCAAAATAAATAAAATAGAAAAAGCTATAAAGGAAACAGCTGATACATTTAGAAGATTTAAGTATGAAATTAATGGAAAAATAAATGCATTTCCAGGCC
>VGAU01000156.1 GCA_016870675.1 Actinomycetota bacterium
TAATATATATTATCGGAAGTTGTAATATTTTATAATATTACACAAAAATTCCTCATAAATATAGGCTTTATAAGATTTTATATTAAAAGTGTTGTTATTAATTAGTGAGTTTCTATTTACCGGTACTACCGAATCCGCCTTCTCCCCTGCTGGTTTTGCCTAAATCTTCAACTATTTCTAAATTAACTTCTTCAACTTTATGGATTACAAGCTGGCAGATTTTATCACCTTTTTTTATTTTAAAAGTATTTTTTGGATCAAGATTTATAAGTATAGCGCAAACCTCTCCTCTATATCCGGAATCAATAAGACCCGGAGTATTTACTACACTTATGCCATTTTTTATAGCAAGCCCCGATCTTGGCTGAATAAAACCGGCACACCCTTGTGGTATGGAGATTTTAATGCCTGTGGGTATCTTTTTTCTTTCAAATGGTCTTAATTCGCAATTTATAGAGCTGTATAAGTCCAGTCCCGCATCTCCAGTATGGGCATATCTGGGTACTGGAATTGACCTGTCAAGTATTTTTAGTTTTACTTTTTTCAATTAATTATCTTATAAACAATTTTTAAAATGATCTTTTATTATTATAAACCAAACATATATTAGGTCATATATTAGGTTTATAATACTACCGAACATATGTTTGTGTCAATAAAAAATTAAAAATTTATTAATTTCTTTTAAATACCATCTAAATCTTATATAACTTTTTTTAGTTATTTGTTAGAATAGAAAGCAAATTATTTATATAGTCCCCTATCTGGCTGTAACCATTTTTATGTAATAAATATTTAATAAAATTAAAGGAGGAATAATGGCAGAAATTCATTATGATAAAGATATTAATATGAATATCTTGAAAGGAAAAAGGATCGCTATAATTGGATATGGAAGTCAGGGACACGCACACGCACAAAATTTAAGGGACAGTGGAATGAATGTAATTGTAGGAGAACTGGAGGGAAGCAAACCCTGGGATATGGCCAAAGAAAAAGGATTTGAAGTCTACACTACTGACAATGCCTCAAAAATGGCTGATGTTATAATGTTTTTAGCACCAGATAATCTACAGAAAAGTATTTATTACAAATATATAGAACCAAACCTTGATAAAGGAAATATACTCTGTTTTGCGCATGGTTTTAATATTCATTTTAATCAAATTATTCCTAAAGAAGATATTGATGTTATTATGATCGCTCCTAAGGGACCCGGCCATATTGTGAGAAGAATGTATAAGGAAAATAGCGGAGTTCCAGCAATTATTGCTGTCTATCAGGATTATTCAAAAAAAGCCAAGGTGTATTGCCTGGCGTATGCAAAAGCCCTGGGAGCTGGAAGAGTTGGAATAATTACTACCACATTTAAAGAAGAAACAGAAACAGATCTATTTGGAGAACAAGCCGTACTTTGTGGAGGGACAACTGAACTTATCAGAGCCGGATTTGATACTTTAGTAGAGGCTGGATATCAACCAGAGATAGCATATTTTGAGGTGCTGAGCGAGCTAAAATTAATAGTAGATTTAATATATGAAGGTGGAATATCCTGGATGAGATATTCTATTAGTGATACTGCAGAATATGGTGATATGGTAAAAGGAAAAGAGATTATTACAGATGAAACTAGAAAAAATATGAAAAAGATACTGAAAGATATTCAAAGCGGTGCTTTTGCCAGAGAATGGATACTTGAAAATAAAGCCGGCAGACCGGTTTATAATGCAATAAAGAAAAAAGAAGAAAATCATCTTATAGAAAAAGTGGGGAAAGAGCTGAGAAAAATGATGACCTGGATTAAGAAAGAAGAAGATTAAATAAATAACATAATAAAAAGCGAACCTATGTTTGCTATAGGTTTGCCTTTTTGTTATAATGTTATGCAAGTTAAGAAAATATATATTTTTATTACATTTTTAAATGAATTATGAATAATAATATCAGCTCCAGACAGGAAAAAATATTAAAGTTTATCAGTAAAAAAATTAAAGAATCTGGATACCCCCCATCTATAAGAGAAATAGCCAGGGCAGTGGGTTTAAGCTCCTCAGCAACAGTTCATTCCCATTTAAAAAAGCTTGAAGAAAAAGGATACATGAAAAGAAATCAATCTAAACCACGTGCTATTTCCCTGCTGTCCAGGCAAAAAGATGAAACAATTGACCGTGGTTTTAATAATCTTGTCTACGTTCCTGTAGTTGGAAATATAGCAGCCGGTAGGCCAATTTTAGCAGATGAAAACATTGAAGATTATTTCCCGCTTACATCGGATTTTGTAAAGGGAAAAAAAGAAGTGTTTATTCTTCATGTAAGAGGAGACAGCATGGTCAATGCGGGTATACTGGACAGGGATTATATTATTGTAAGGAAACAGAATAATGCCATAAATGGTGAAATAATCGTAGCTTTACTGGAAAACGAAGCTACAGTTAAAAGATTTTTTAAAACTGATAAAAATATAAAATTAATGTCCGAAAATGATTATATGAAACCCCTAGTTGTAAATGACGTTAAAATACTTGGAAAAGTAATAGGGGTAATTAGAAAATATTTTTAGCCAATATTAGCTTCCCTGCTCCCTCTTCCTCTGTATATATACCTGGATAATATAGAACAATATTTTGAATTCACATTTAAATTTAATATAGTACTGTCCTCTAAATCTTTACGCCCTAAAACCTGGCAGTTACTATAAATAAAAGACATAATTTTATTTTCGTTATAGGGAATTTTTACAATTATATTTAAATAATGCCTTTCAATTATTTTTTTTATTCTTAGGTACAGATCAGGCAGTCCTCTTCTTTTTAAAGCAGATATAAACACTGAATTTTTATATTTTATTTTTAAACTATTAAGTTCTCCACTGCTTAATTTATCAATTTTGTTAAAAACCAATACCACTGGTTTTTGCCATACGTCAATTTCTTTTAGAACTTCTTTCACACTGTAAATATTATTCTCAAAATCAGTATTGCTTATATCAACAACAAGCAGTAATAGATCTGATCTTCTAACTTCTTCTAAAGTGGATTTAAAAGATGCTATCAACTGATGTGGTAATTTTTTAATAAATCCTACTGTATCTGAAATCAATACTTCAGAATTGGGATATATTTTTAATTTCCGTGTAGTTGAGTCAAGGGTAGAAAAAAGCCTGTCTTCAATATAAGCATCTGAATCAGTGGTAGCATTAAGTAACGTAGATTTACCGCTATTGGTATATCCTACCAATGCTATCTGAAATATGTTTTTTTCTTCTCTCTTTTTTCTCTGTGTATCTCTCTGCACGCTTATCTGGTACATTTTCTTTTCAAGGAGACTGATTCTCTTTCTTATTTTTCTTCTATCTACTTCCAATTTAGTCTCTCCAGGACCCCTGGTTCCAATTCCACCACCCAATCTTGAAAGTTCAATTCCTTTACCAGTCAATCTTGGAAGAAGATAGTTCAATTGTGCCAGTTCTACCTGCAGCTTGCCTTCCATGCTATGCGCTCTCTGCGCAAAAATATCCAGAATCAGTGCAGTTCTATCCAGGACTTTGGTATCAAGTTCTAATTGGAGATTTCTCTGCTGCGTGGGGGTAATTTCATTATCAAAAATAACTAATTCTATTTCCTTATTATCTACAATATTTTTAATTTCCTCTAATTTTCCGGTACTTATGAAATATTTAGGATTTGGCTTATCTTGTTTGTGGCATAATATTTCTTCAACATCGGCACCGGCACTTATAGTTAAATTTTTTAACTCTTCTACATTTTCATTTATGGTTTTAGGGTATCGCTGCTTTTTTGTAGTATTATTTTTAAAGTTTTCAAAATTAATAAAAACTAAAAGAACTTTTTCTCTTATCATAAATTATATTGTTGCTATTGCTACTTTATAATCCATCCCTTATCCTGTTTAAAGCTTCCTCCAATCTATTTTCATTTATAGTCAGTGAAATCCTAAAAAAACCTTCTCCATATTTCCCAAATTCGCTGCCCGGGGTTACCACAACATTTGCTCTGTCAAGTATCATTTTGGAAAATGATTCGGAAGTAAATCCTTGAGGAACTTTTGCCCATACATATATGGTAGCATTAGAATTATAATAATCAATACCAATGTCATCCAGCGCTTTTTTAACCATTTCTCTTCTCTTATTATAAATTTTATTATTATATTCAGTATGTTTCCTGTAATTTTCCAGAGCTTTTACAGCAGCATATTGAATAGCATTGAAAACACCAGAGTCCACATTAGTCTTATATTTACCCAGACTTCTGATTATTTCCTCATTACCAACTGCATATCCAATTCTCCATCCTGTCATATTGAATGTCTTTGAAAGTGAATTTAACTCTATTCCTACATCCTTTGCACCACCTGCATTTAAGAAACTCATTGGCTTATTATTGCCCCAGTAAGTGTCTGAATAGGCATTATCATGGCAGATAATAATATTATTTTTTTCTGCAAAATCTACTATTTTTTCAAAAAAGTTTATATCACAGACTGCTGACGTTGGATTGTTGGGATAATTAAAATATAAAATTTTTGCCTTCTGTGCTATCTCCGGATCAATATCCTCTACATTAAATAAGAAATTATTTTTTTCTTCCAGAGGTACTGCATAAGGTATGCCACCGGCAAAAATTGTACCAATTTTATATACTAAATAAGAAGGGCTGGTTATTATTGCGTAATCACCGGGATTTATGTAGGTATATGCCATATCAGATATACCTTCTTTCGAACCCATAATAGGTATAACTTCC
>VGAU01000157.1 GCA_016870675.1 Actinomycetota bacterium
ATTCTCTCAGGATTAATGTCAACCCCGTAATATTCTTTGTAACCATGCATCTTTAAAGCATACAGTGCTGCTTCAGCCTGCTGCCATTCAACAAACCCCTATATTTAAATCCTGGTCATAATTTCCTAAAGGTTGACTATTCCAATGAGTATGAAACAGCCTGCCCTGTCTCATTTCTCTACAAAATGCATATGGGGCATCTTCAAACCCCATTCTAATATGCCCTATTTCAGGCTACATGCCCAGTAAAGTGCATCCTTGCTTCAGCTTTATACCTGTTTCTTTTTCTAACCGCTGGTACAGGTAGTAATTTTCTTCATTTACTTCAACAGGGTAATGAGCCTCTATTGCTTTTACACCATACTTATCCATCTCTGCTGCCATTTATATTTTTTCAGCTATAGACTTAAATGGAACAAAAGAATCATGAAATCTTCCACCTACCGGAGTAAAATACCATATTCCTACTGAAGGTTTTATTTCAAGACTAAAAGTATTTAAATGCTCTATGAGTTCTTCTTTATTCCTTCTTATTTTCTGGTATCTTGTATCAACAATTTCATCCATATTAGCCCTTCCACTAAATAATTTTATTTATATTGTCAAAATTTACTAATATTTCACTAGTCCACAATCGCTAAACCTAATTTTTAAATGCAACAAATATTATAAGACAATCTGGACTTTCATCGGATTATCAACCCTATTTTTTAGATTTATTATTGCCTTTTCTGTATCTTCTAAAGGATATTTATGTGTTAATAATGCCTCTACATTTACAAGTCCTTTAGCCATACATCGAATTGCAGTAGGCCATACCAGCGGAGCAAGCCAGGCCGCTCTTATTTGTTTATCCATTGTATGAAAGCTAAGTGCAGGAATATGTATAACATCGCCCTCATTAGGTAAGCCAAAATGAACTAAAATTGCACAATTTCCAGTTACGTCAATAGCCTTCTCAAAAGCATCATTTGAACTTGTTGGGACTATTGCTCTATCAGCTAATTTACCATCTGTTAAATCTGATATAGCTTTTTTCAGGTCAGCTACATAGTATTTAGAATTTTTATCTTTAGTGTTAAATATATAATCTGCTCCATTTTCTTTGCCCATCTCCAGCCGGTAATCCCTTGTTCCAATTAGTACAACTTTCCCTGCGCCAATGGACTTTGCTAATTGCACCATCATCTGCCCCATTGCACCAGGACCAAATACAGCTACGAATTGACCTGGCTCAATTTCTAATTTTTTCATACCATTTACCGCACATGCAAATGGTTCTGTAAAAGCTCCTACAGCAAAACTCATGTCATCAGGTAATTTAAAAAGACCTGTATATTTTGATACGCAGTACTCAGCAAAACCACCATTTACTGTAACTCCTGGAACACTTATATTTTCACACAGATGAGTTTGGCCACAAGCACATGCATAACACGCATTGCAATACTGAACTGGATTAACCACAACTCTATCTCCTTCTTTAAAAAGTCTCACTTCTGCTGGCACTTTTCCAACTTTTGCAACTTCTCCGGTAAATTCATGTCCCAAAACCAGCGGACCTTTCCCTGTAGATGTGCCAAGAGGACTTAGACCATAGTAGTAAGATATGTCTGAGCCACATATTCCAACATTTTTTACCTTTACTAAAACATCTATATCAGTAACCTCAGGAATTGGAATTTCTTCAAGCTGTATTTTTTCAGCCTCATAGAAAACCTGAGCCTTCATCTTATCTGCCATTTTTTTCTCCTTTTCCTAATCAAAACATTAAAATATATTATTAATTTAGATAAAATCTAAATTAAAGACCTTTATTTTTTTAAGTTACCCAAATTTCTTAATTAATTTATCAAGATACTTTTTGTTGTCTTCTGTTACATCTAAAGCTTTCGGCCAGAAACACAAATCAATTGTCCACCATTCATCCGTGTATCCAGCCTCCAATATTGCAGGAATAATTTTATCAAAATCCAGCAGTCCTGTACCAAGTGGAGCGTGGGTGCTGGTTTCACCATCATGTAAAGTTCCATCTGAATCTATTAAATGTATATGACCAATCTTTCCCGTCAACATATGCGCAAATTGAACTACACCACTAGGCAAAGTTTCTTTTTCTCCCAGCTGCCTTGCACCTACTACTGAACACATATAAGCATGACAGGAATCAAACAGTATTGAGAAATTAGGGTGGTCCACTTTATAAACCATCCTAACCACTTCACCTGGTTTGTTGAACAGAAAACCAGGTTCAAATTCCCATATCAGTTTTACATCGTCTTTCATACATATATCAGCAGCACTATTCCAAACTTCAGCTATTTTAGAAAAGCATGTCTCATAATCCATACCTCCAGGGATACCAGTTGGAGGATCAACAGAGTCAACTCTTAACTTAGGAATACCAAGATCACTGCATATTTCGAGATTAGATTTAACTGCATCTATATAATCATCCTTTTTTGATGTTGCTGGTGATGGAAATGGTGCAGCTAAACCGGATACTTCTAATCCATAATTATCTAATAATTTTTTAACTTCTCTACGTTTCTCTTCTGTATTAGGTTCTAAGTGTGGAGGGAATGCTGCCATCTCAATACCATCAAAACCTATAGAAGAAAGCTTTTCAACAACAGTCTTTAAAGGAATAGGACTTTCTTCATAACCACCCCATATATATGCCCATCCACCAATTGATGTTTTTTTTCCCATAGTAAGCCTCCATTTATTTAGTTTAAAAATCCTTTATTAATTTTTATTAAAAAATTAATTATTCATAAATTAAGTATGTTAAAAGATAAAGTCCTCAAACTAAAACTCAAAAAATATATTAAATATCATATAAAAAAATGATTTGCTAACCTTTATATTGTTTGATTATTGGAATATTTATATTTATATCAGGACCAAAAAATTTTATTATTAGCAAGTCATCTTTTCCAGTATTCTCTACAATCAATGGCTTAGTAGCTTTTTCATACGAAATTAGAAGCTCATCACACTCAAAATTACCAGCTTCTATTTCATATCCATCGTATCTGCCTTTTCCACTCCATACTAATATATTATAAACACCATTATCCACACTGGTAAAAGTGCATTTAGGTTTAACTACTAATTTCTTTCCACTAAACTTTCGGGTGTTATAATAAATCCAATATTCCTTCCCACCTTCCTGTTTAGTTTCTTTAATCAGCTTTGGTTCAAGGTGATAGTTTTCGTAAAAATATGGATCCCCATTAGCCTTCCAATCTATTTGATTTAGAATTACTTTTTCACCATATTTTTCTCTATCTTCCCTACGTACATCCTTAAATAACAATTCCTTTGAAATAATTTTTCCTGCATTTAATGCCTGAAGCATTGCAAAAACATCAGAATTTTCCTGAAGCTCAATTGTTAACGCTGTCCCAGGTCCATGAAGCACCCCAGAAGGTAAAAAAAATCCTTCTCCTCTGACATTAAGATATGCTCGTGAGTGCTTTAATATTAAATCGCTGTCCCAATCCTCCAGATATGGAAGCAGTATTTCATATTTTTTCTGATCTGCAATATATGGGTGTACACCAAAAAAAGTTTCCGGGTGAGGTCCGGTATTAACATTCTCAGGAAAGTAATATGCCTCATCTTTCGAATTTCTTCCAACCAGTGCTGCATCTTTTTCCATTTGATGAATATGATAAGGTATTCTGGCATCATAATCATATATTTTTGCAAGTCTCCCTAACCCTTTGTGAGTTTTTGCATACTCCCTTCCCATTAAGAGATCACCTGCAACCTCTATAGCCTCTTTTAAAGTTATTTTCTCATTGCCCTCTAAAGCTAAATAACTTAAGCCTTCATCTTCTGGACCAACTGCATTATCAGCTTTAGTAGTAGATGCCAGCCACCTTTCTGATATCCAGCCACGCTCTCCTGCATCATACTCTTCCTCTTTTAACCCTAATCGTCTGCCTGGAGGAAGGAAATCTCGAGCAACCCATGCAGGTTTAAGATTTAAAATACCATTTCCTCCCTCCAGTGCTTTTTCTACTAATATTCTCTTTTTTCCTCTCATTAAATTTCACCCAAAAGCTTAAATAATAGTAATTACGCTATATTTTTTTTATTATTAATGTTATATACGTTTATTTGTCTCAGTATCGAATAAATGTGATCTATCTATATTAATGTTGGCATAAACTGTTTCCCCAACTTTAGTTTGTAGTTTTGGAGAAGCAATTGCTTTAAAAATAATACTATTAATTTTTAAATTTAAAATATCTTCTATACCCATGCTTTGCTTAAAATATACCGTACTTTTAAAAGAATTATCCTTTTGTTTTTCTCTTGATACCTCAATATCTTCTGGCCTTATTCCTAAAATTAAATTTTTCTTATTATAGTTTTTAAGCAGGCTACATTGTTTCTCAAAAATACTACAAACCATATCCCTCTTACCAAAAATTAAAGTATCCTTTTCTATAGTTGCATCAAATAAATTAATTATAGGGCTTCCTATGAATCTAGCGACAAAAACATCTTTAGGCAAATTATATATTTCATCTGGTGTACCAATTTGAAGTACCTTACCTTCATTAAGCACTGCCACTCTATCACCCATTGTCATTGCTTCAATCTGATCATGGGTTACATAAAAAAAAGTAGATCCTAAATCTAAATGAAGTCTTGCAAGTTCAGCCCTCATTTCTTCCCTCAGCTTTGCGTCTAGATTTGACAAGGGTTCATCCATTAGAAATACTTTTGGTGTCCTGACTATTGCTCT
>VGAU01000158.1 GCA_016870675.1 Actinomycetota bacterium
TCCTCCGCCTTCAAAAGCAGGCCCTGCTGAACAGGATACGCCCATCATCCATTCGGAATTTCCTACTACCAGTTCACCATTGGTACCCAAATCTAAAAAAAGTGCTAACTCCTTCTTTCTGTACATATCTGTTGCCAGAATACCTGATGTTATATCCCCCCCAAGGTAACTGGCAACTCCCTGTATATTATACACGTAAGCATTCTTTATATGTTTTATGCCAACCTCTTTCGCAGTGGAACTTGAAAATTTATTGGCAACGGTAACATAAGGTTCTTCTCTTATATATCTTGGAGGAACACCATAAAAAAGATGCATCATTGTAGAGTTTCCGGAAACCATCATTGATACAATACTATCCGCATCTACCTGTGAATTAAACAGTAATCTCCATATTAAATTATTAATTGAATCTATTATTACTTCCTTTAATTTCCCAAGTCCACCTTTCCTATTTGCATAAACTATCCTGTTAATAATATCCTCACCAAATTTTATCTGAGGATTATATTCTGATTCTGAGTTTATTATTTTCCCATTTTCTAAATCTGCAAGGTATATGACCAGAGATGTGGTTCCAATATCCAGGGCTAATCCATAGCTTTTTTTACCTGCGCGGCCCGGTTGAATGTCAATAAGAGTGCTATTTTCCTTATCCACAGTTACTGTAACTTCCCAATCCTTTTCTCTTAAAACCAGGGGCAGTTTCCTTATTATATGAATTGGTACCATACAATTTTTTATACCTAAATTTTCCCTGATGCTTTTCTTCAGCCTGAAAAGGTCACTGGTTCCATAACTAAGCGATGGTTTTTCAACAACTATAGTCCCCTTTTTTATCCAGGGTTTTATTTCAATAGATGCAAGCTCGTCCTTGCTGATATCAGTATATATTTTAGATTCTATATCCGCAAATCTTCCCTTTTCTATTTTAACACCAGCTTTCTTCTGCCTGGGTATTTCAACAATTAAATCGCTTTCTACCTTAGATAGACACGAAAGGACATAACCGTTTTCTTTTTCTTTTGAGGATATAAACTTGGATTTTTTAGTATTTACTTTTCCTTCCTTTACCCTTACCTTACATCTCCCGCAGGTGCCAACACCGCCGCAGGAGGAATCAATATAGATCCCACTGTCGAGTATTGCCTGTTTTAAATTGTAATCGGGAGAAATTTTGATAGATTTACCGCTGGGAATGAACTTTATTAAATATTTTTTCTGGCTGTTCATTATTAAAATTACAACCCTTTAAACTATAAGATATTATTACTATCAGGCTAAAGAGCTAAAAATATGAAACAAAAATTGCCAATTCAAGAAATTATATTATATACGCATTTAAAAATCAAAATGGAAAGGAGGCTCTCGGAAACCTGCCTTTCCATTTCTTTTATCGTATTTACTTCTTTATTTATAGAAATTTATGTACCCAGGATAAATTACTTTTAATTTTATTTATGCAATTATGCTACATTTCATTTACAACAATGCCTACTGTTGTTCCTTCATCGGTCTCTATAATCGTAACCACCAAACTATAGGTGCCATTATTAGCAGAAATGGAGGAAAAGATCTCGCCCTCACTCTCGCTTGTAAATTCGCTTTCAATTTCCCATCCCCCCAGCTGGCTTTTATACCAGTTAAATACTTCATTTCCTGAATCGCTGGTCGTTCCACTAACTGAAAAAGTCTGCTTTCCATCTTCTGTAGATTTTAAGGAAGATAATATCTCTATATCAGGGTACACAGGGACTATTTTAGGAAAGCCCTCGGGTAGTTCAACTCCCTCTCCCACAGTTATCTCACTTTCATCTGTCTTCACACTTACTTCTCCCTCGGTTATATCAACTTCAGCTTCTCCGCCTTCACTTTCAATAGCTTTTTCAACAGCTTTCTCGGTAACCTTTTCTGCAACTTTTTGCCCTATATTAAAACATCCACTGACAGAAAACAGCATAAAAATTGCCAAACTTATTACTAAAACCAGTGCAATTGCTTTTTTCATTTCAAGTCTCCTTACTACTTCCGGTATTATAATATTTATTTTAGTATTTATTATTTTACTAAAATAATGGTCTTTATAAAATACAAACTTAAAACATTAAAAAACACACCGAGTAGAATTATTTAAACTAATAAAAATACTTTTCTCATGCTATTTCTCAATATCCAATTTATAAAAACTCATAAATGCTTCTTGTGGTATTTCAACCCTACCAATTCTTTTCATTTTTTTCTTACCTGACTTTTGCTTTTCAAGAACTTTTCTTTTCCTGGTTATATCCCCGCCATAAAGTCCTGCGGTAACATCCTTTCTGTAGGGAGCTATTCTTTCCCTGGCAATAACTCTCTTTCCAATTGCTGCCTGTATGGATACCTCAAAGTTCTGCCTTGGTATTAGCTTCCTCAGCCTTTGAGTTATCTCCCTGCCCATCTGATAGGCCTTTTCCTTATGAATTATAATAGATAACTCATCAACCTTTTCCCCGGCCACTAATATATCCAGTTTCACAAGATCAGAAAGCCTGTATTCAAGAAGTTCATAATCCAGTGAAGCAAATCCTGAAGTTATTGATTTTAAGAGATTAAAAAAATCCACAATTATTTCTGAAAGAGGTATGACATATTTAATTTCCACTCTTTCTGGTGATATATACTGCATATCCTTAAAATTGCCTCTTTTCTGGTTTGCCAGCTTCATTACATCCCCGATATAATCTTTTGGAGTAATTATAGTTGCTCCTACATATGGTTCTTCTATTTTTAATATTTTCTCCTGGACCGGAAAATCGGAAGGCCTCTTCACTTCAATCACTGAATTGTCACTTTTAGTTATTCTGTAAGCTACGTTTGGTGCAGAGGTCAATATCTTTGATCCATATTCTCTTTCAAGTCTTTCTCTTACGATTTCCATGTGCAGCAGTCCTAAAAAACCACACCTAAAACCAAAGCCCAGCGCACTGGAAACTTCAGGGACAAAGTCCAGAGAAGAATCATTTAGTGAAAGCTTGCCCAGAGCATCTCTTAAATTTTCATAATCCCCACTCTCTATAGGAAACAGCCCGGAGTAAACCATAGGTTTTGGCTTTTTGTATCCAGGAAGACTTTTTTCCGCAGGATTTTTTAAAGCAGTTATAGTATCCCCTACCATTATGTTTCCTACTTCTTTAATCCCTGTAATAATATAACCTACTTCACCTGCAGTCAGCATCTCCTTCTCTATCATATCAGGACCAAATATACCCGCCTCTTCGACCTCACTTGTAAGATTTTCTACCATAAATTTAATTTTATTACCTTTATTTATAGAGCCGTTTACAACTCTTATAAGGACTACCACTCCTCTGTAAGAGTCATAATGTGAATCGAAGATTAACGCCTGAAGCGGACCTTCAGGGTCTCCGTCCGGGTGTGGTATATCAGTTACTATCCTTTCCAGTATTTCCTCAATCCCATATCCTGTCTTTGCGCTGACCTTCAGTATTTTTTCTTCTTTGACTCCCAGCACACTGCCAAGCTCCATAGCAACCTCATCAATTCTTGCACTTTTCAGGTCAATCTTATTAATAACCGGAATAATCTCCAGTTTATTATTAACCGCCAGATAAACATTAGCCAGGGTTTGCGCCTGTATTCCCTGGGTAGCATCAACAACCAGTATTGCCCCTTCGCAGGCAGCCAGACTTCTCGAGACTTCATAGCTGAAATCAACATGACCGGGTGTATCAATTAAATTAAAAATATACTGCTTTCCATCTGACTTACTATTATAAAGAACCCTTACTGAATGAGCCTTTATGGTAATTCCCCGCTCTCTTTCAAGTTCCATATCATCCAGGAATTGATCCAGCATTTCTCTCCGGCTTACAGTCTCAGTTATTTCTAAAATTCTATCAGCCAGGGTGGACTTTCCATGATCAATATGGGCAATTATTGAAAAATTTCTAATTAGTTTGCTGTCTGTCATAATTTAATAAAATAAACTATTTATGTGTTCTTTTTTAATTTCTTAAATAATCCTACCGCAAATTTTACCTCTTCCATTTTAAATAGAATAGTGCAGACTATATAAATACCAACCCCGGTAACAATTGCTAAAAATAAAAGCAGAATAAGCGGCCACAAACCCTGGTAAGCAAAATTTTCCAGCCATTTCCACGAAAAATATAATACAATACTCATAATTGCCGCCGAAATAAAAATTTTTCCATATGACATGAATATTCTCCTGTCTCCAAAATTTCCTACTTTTTTTCTCAAGATGATAACAAGGATTGCAACATTTAATAATGCAACCAGAGAGGTGGACAGGGCAAGTCCGCCAACACCCATAAACTTTATTAAAATCCAGTCAAGGATCAAATTGGCAATAATAGAAAAACCTGCAACCTTAAGTGGAGTTCTTACATTTTTGAATGCATAAAAGACACGGTTAAGAAGCATAAGAAGCCCAAAAAATATAAGGCCAAGACTGTGAAAAATCAGAATGTATGCCACCTTTTTTGTATCCCCGGGATTGAAATTATAACGCTCAAATAAGATTTTTATTATAGGATAGCTTAAAATTATCAGCCCTGTGGTCGCCGGAATCATCATATATCCAATTTCTCTTACTCCCAGAGAAAAACTTTCCTTTATCCCCTTGATGTCATCTCCTGCCGCCTGGCGGGATATCAACGGATACAATACGGTTACTATTGCGACTGAAAATACCCCAAGCGGTAAA
>VGAU01000159.1 GCA_016870675.1 Actinomycetota bacterium
TTTTGGTCAGGAGATGAAACACGAGCATAAAGAACTGCTGAAGATAGTGTGGTTTCATAAGCTGTCGCCTCTTCTTTAACAATAATTGTTCCTGTTGCCAGCTGCTCTGCCGGCAGAGGCAACTTCCCTGTTTTCCATAACCTCCAGGCTGTTTTATAGGAAATCCCTTGTTTTTTTGCCCATGTAGATAGTTTCATATTATCCTTTACAGAGATAAAATAATACACCTGGGTAAATTTGTCAATACAATTCTTAACTGTTTTCAACCCCCTTATTAATTTGAAGTCAAAAATATTTCTATATCATAGTTATTAAGATATTAATTTTAAATAATTTTAACATAGTATGGAAAAATTTTTTTTATTAATAAAACCTTAGATCAGGAGGCAACTTTCAAAATAAACTTAAATTTATAATCTAACCCGGCTATAAGTACAAGGAATTAATAGTTTATTAAACTACTATGTTACAAATTTCAAAAATTCTTCTTTTAATAATAGCTAAAGGATTATAAAAATAAGAAAGTTTGAAAAATCCCCTAGCAAAGTTCTAAGGCAGGGCCCCGAGATGTTAAGTAGCCTAAAGCGTAAGCCATGGCAAAAGATAACTCGGGGTTTCTTTTTTTTAAAATAAAAAGAATATTCTCAAAGAAAAAATCAATTGATAAATTATAGCAAATTTGTTATATTACGAAGATGTGGAATATAGAATTTTATAAAAAAGATAACCTCGAAGAACCAGTAAGAAATTTTATAGTAAATTTAGCAACAAAGGAAAGAGCAAAGGTTGTTCAGGAGATTGAAAATATAAGGTCTGAAGGTATATATTTAGGCCTTCCATTTGTTAAAAAAATTGCGGGCAAGAAGTACATAGGTTTGTGGGAGCTAAGAGTAAGATTTGGATCAGAATATATTAGAATTATTTATTTTTTACATTCAAAAAAAACTTTTGTACTCCTGCATGGTTTTAAAAAGAAAACAAACAGAACTCCTAAAAGGGATTTAGAGATAGCAAAAAAGAGAATGTTAGAATATAAAAGTAAAAGGGGCTGAGTAATCAAATTATGGAATGGGAAGAATTTAAAAAGGAACTTTTAAGAGATCCTGAATTTAAAAAAGAATACGAAAAACTAGAACCAGAGTACAAAATAATAAGGCAGATACTTTATCTAAGAAGAAAAAAGAATCTAACTCAGGAACAATTAGCCAAGCTAACGGGTGCAAAACAGTCTAGTATAGCAAGAATAGAAAGCGGAAGGCATAATACATCATTAAGATTGTTAGAAAGAATAGCAGAAGCTTTAGACACTGAACTGGATATAAGATTTATCCCAAAAGCTGGCTAATTCTATAATAAAGTGTCCTACTACTGCAGCTGGATATCTTAAAAATTGACAGTATATTTAATAGTGAATATAATATACATAAAAAGTATACAATGTATTCAAGGAGATTGGTATGCCTAAAACAGTAACTTTGCGTATAGAAAATAACCTATATAAAAGATTAAAGGACCATGCAAAGAGTGAAAATAGAACTCTTTCTAATTTTATAGAAACAGCAACTTTAAAGTATATTGAACAGATTGAACTTGTAGATGAGTATGAAATTATAGAAATTAAAAGTAATACTGATTTATTAGAAAGGTTAAGAAAAGGTAGTTCAGACGCAGTTAGTAAGAAAGGCAGATTTGTATAAAATATTTGAAACAAATCAATTTTTAAATGATTTAAAAAAGTTAGATAAACCAGACCAAAGATTAGTATACGATAAAATATTAAATATTATATATCCTCAAATAAAAAATAATCCCTATTTTGGTAAAGATATTAAAAAATTGAGAGCATATAAACCAGATACGTGGCGATATAGAATTGGTGATTTTAGAATATTTTATCAAATTAATGACATAGAGAAAGTTGTTTATATAATCACAATTGAAACCAGAGGTAAGTCATATTAAGAAACATGGGTATGGGGTGATAAAAAATGAAACTTCGGCCCGAAGAAAAAGTTAAATTAAAGGCAGCTCACGATGCAGATTTAAAATTATACTTGGAAAAAATTGGATTACTGGAAGATTTGAAAAATGGTAAGCTTAGATGTAGTTTCTGCGATTGCGTACTTACTTTTGACAATGTTAGAGGAGTTTCTAAAATAAATGGAAAGCTAAAACCATTTTGCCAAAAGAAAGAATGCTGCCTTGAAAAATTGAAAAAGAAATTCATACATATATAACTGAGGAAAATAAATTATAAGCGAAGAAATAATTTCAATGCCATGCAAATGCAAATACCAAAACAAAAAGTAAGAGTAAATATTAAGACAGAATCTTTTATTGTAAAAGGTACGGTCCATACCATGGTAGACAGCAGATTAAGTGATTATATTACTTCCCAGAAAGATAAATTTATACCTGTAACTAATGCAGAAGTATATTATCTGGGTGAGAGCAGAAAAGTTATAGGTGAAAAAAAGTTTAAAAGAGAAGTCGTTTGTATAAACGTAGATAAAATAGAGATGATAGAATACCTGTAATAGGAATGGTAATTTACTGAAAGAAAGAATTTTTCTTGATGTGGGTTTACCTTTTTGCTATAATCCCTTAGAAAAGTTCTAAGGCAGAACCCCGAGATATCAAGTAACCTAAAGCGTGAGCCAGGGTAAAAGATAACTTGGGGTTTCTTTTTTGGTAAAATTCCAATTTTGTAAAATAATATTTGACAATTTTAGATATATTTTGTAAATTGACATTATGTTATTTCCAAGAAAATTATTAAAACCGCTTGAAGAACAGTTAAGAAAACCTGAAATTGTTGTATTGACAGGAATGCGACGGGTCGGCAAGACAACGCTGCTTAATATGGTTTACAAAAAAATAGCCAGTGATAATAAAGTTTTTCTTGACCTTACAAACCCTATGCACCAGATGATTTTTGAAGAAAAAAATTATGATAATATCTGTTCTAATCTCAAGGAATATAATATTTCAATAAAAGAAAAAACTTATATATTCTTAGATGAGATTCAACAAAAACCTGACATAGTAAATATCATAAAGTATTTCTATGATCACTATAAAGTAAAATTTTTCTTGACCGGCTCAAGCAGTTTTTATTTTAAGAATTTATTTCCTGAAAGTCTTGCTGGAAGAAAAGCAGTATATGATATATTTCCTTTAGACTTTGAAGAATTTTTAACATTTAAAAAACAGGAAAAGATTTTTTTTAAAGAATGCAAGTTAAAGGAAAAAAATAAAAATAATATATCTTACGAAAAGTACAAGAAATTTTATGAAGAATATCTTCTTTACGGAGGATTTCCCCAGGTTGCCCTTGAGGAAAAACAGGAAAGGAAAATACAATGGATTGGAGACATATTTAAATCTTACTTTGAAATTGATGTAAGGACTCTTGCGGATTTTAAGAATATAAATATATTTAGAGACTTGATATTACTGCTTCTTAAAAGGACTGGTTCAAAACTTGAGATCGACAAGATCTCCACAGAGCTTGGTATTTCAAGGCCGACAGTGTATTCATATATATCTTTCCTGCAGGGAACCTATTTCATTCATTTAATATCACCATTTACTAAAAACATCGACAGAGAAGTAAGTGGAACAAAAAAGATATATATTTGTGATAATGGCATAATAAATAATTTCTCAAAAATCGATATAGGGTCACTTCTTGAAAATGCTGTTTTCCTAAACTTGAAAAAATATGGCGAAGTGAAATATTTTCAGAAAAGAAAAGGACCAGAAATCGATTTTATTCTCATGGAAGGTTCAGCAGGTTTTGAAGTTAAAGAAACAGCAAATTTAAAAGATTATTTAAAACTTAAAAAAATTGCTGATTTCTTAGAACTCAAGGAATTCTATATAGTGGCAAATAATTTTAGCAACGAGCAGGGCATAATAAATGCTCTAGATCTTTAAAATAATCAAAAAATATTTGTTCAAAATTCATTCGGTTTTACCAATCAGAAATCTATTCAATTTTTGTGTTATAGTTCGCATTTTATCCCACTCCTTGAAAACCCTGCTATATACTTCGCATAATTCATAAAATGCGTATTATTAAATTTTTTAAATAAAGATTTGATTTGAAGCAAAAAACCAGTCAAAATTGAAGCAAAAAATGACAAGCGACCAACAACATATAAGTAGTATATACTATGAGCTTCCTCGGAGTTTTCCGGAAGTACCTAGGCCCTCTGTCGATACCAAAATCAAGCTATAGCTTGCACCTTTTACTAAAACAGGTTCACAGCACTAAAAGTGGCTCTGCTTTTACAATTTAAGTATTTAATATTTTCCAAAATCCATTGCTTTCTATAGTGATTTTTTATCTTCAGGTTTTTCAAAATAAAGCCTTATTTATTCCAAAATTCATTACCTATTCTGGAGACAAAATTAGTTACTTTTTTACAGTTTTACCCGCGCTTAAATGTGGTAAGCTCATAACAAATTTTCTCATCAAACCAGGTACAAATAAAATTTATTAATGAAATTGAGGTTCTAAAAGTTGATCTACTAACTTACCCTTCTATATAACTCTTTTTAATAAAAGGAGAGGTCATGCAGGACAGCAGACCAAAATAATTAAGATTAAAAGAAATTATACTGCCAGCCTCCAA
>VGAU01000160.1 GCA_016870675.1 Actinomycetota bacterium
AAGCGGTACAAATAAAATAATACAGAAACCTTACAAGAGAATATTTTTCCCCAGGGTTAAATTAATTATTGGAGATATAATAGATATAAAAGATATTTTGAAAGAACATAGTAAAAAAGAAGCTATCAGTATAATAGTTGATAGAACAATGAAAGAGATAGGTAAAATATACGATAAAATAAAATAGAAAAATAAGGTTTTTAATGCATATGGATATAAAAACAGCTAAATATTCAGGATACTGTTTTGGTGTAAAGAGGGCTTTAAAATTAGCAGAAGAGATATTAAAAGAAAATCAGGATAAAAAAACTAAGATCTTTACTCTTGGTTCTATTATTCATAATTCAGGGGTCACAAATGAGCTGGCAAAAAAAGGTTTAATTTCGGTTGAGCAATTAGAAAAAATAATACCTGGTAGCATATTTATTATAAGATCCCATGGAATGTCCCCGGTTTTAGTTAATGAAATTAAAAAAAGGAACGTTAAGATTA
Source organism: Actinomycetota bacterium (assembly GCA_016870675.1). Taxonomy (GTDB): domain Bacteria; phylum Actinomycetota; class Humimicrobiia; order Humimicrobiales; family Humimicrobiaceae; genus Hydromicrobium. The sequence continues at coordinate 493 of VGAU01000160.1, forward strand.
TTGATGCTACCTGTCCTTTTGTAAAGAAAGCCCAGGCTAGAGCTGAAGACTTAAGCAAAAATGGATACTTTGTAGTGATTATTGGAAATAAAAATCACCCTGAGGTAATGGGAATAAAAGACCATGTATTAAATAAAAATTATGCGGTAATAGAAAATGAAGCAGATGCAGAAAAAATTTCCAGTAAGGAAAAAATAGGAGTTGTTGTCCAGACAACACAAACTATAGGAAAATTATGTCTGATTACCAGCAAATTAATGGAAAAGGCTAAAGAGTTGGTTGTATTTAATACTATCTGCAATACTACAAAAAAAAGACAAAATTCAACTAAAAAACTGGCAAATAGTGTTGATATAATGATAATAGTTGGTGGGAAAAACAGTGCAAATACAACACACCTGATGGAAATATCAAAAAAGTGCAATGCGGTAACGTACCACATTGAAAATTATAAGGAAATCAAACCGGAATGGTTCAATAATGCTAAAAAGGTTGGAATAAGCGGCGGTGCATCTACACCTGTGGAAGATATAATGGGTGTAAAAGAAGCAATTGAAAAATTATAAATTACCAAAAAAAATAAAAACCTGTAATAATAATTGTCTATTTTGTTTTGTAAAACAGCTTCCTGGAAACTTAAGATCTTCTCTATATGTAAAAGATGATGATTACATGCTTTCCTATATGTACGGAAATTTTATAACTCTTACCAATGTTACAGCAGATGATTTGAACAAAATAATAAAATATAGGTTGGAGCCACTTTATATTTCTGTACATAGTATGAATGAGAATATAAGGACAATAATTTTTGGTAATAAAAAAAATATATCCGGATTGGAGAATCTGAAAACCCTTGATAGAAATGGCATTAAAACAAATATCCAAATAGTTTTATGCCCAGGAATTAATGATGGCAAGAATTTAGCAGATACACTTTTTATATTACTAAATGACCTAAAAAATATGTTGTCAATAGGGATTGTTCCAGTAGGAATTACCATGTTTAATAAGAACCATAAATTGAAACCTTATAAAAGAAAAAGTGCTTTAGAGATTGTAGATTATGTAAATAATTTTAAGAAAGATTATAAGTCAGTAAAAGATTCTAATAATATTTACCTTTCTGATGAATTTTATATTCTTGCTGGAGTTGATTTTCCCGAATATGAATACTATGGAAATTTTTACCAGATTGAAAATGGAATTGGGAAAAGTGCTGATTTTTTAAAACAAGTGGAAGATTATTTAAAATATGATCATATTCCCATTCGTGGTAAATTTAATAAGAGTAGAAAATATATATTAATAGTTACATCAGAATATGGGAAAGCTATAATAAGTAACGCTTTAAAAATTATCTTAGAAAAATTGAATTATTTTGGGGAAAAAATAGTTTCTTATATTAAAATATTAGAGATAGAAAATAAATTTTTTGGTGGAAATATAAAAATAACAGGACTTTTAAGCGGAAAAGACATAATATCAAAGTTAAGTAAAGAGAATATGGAAATATATGAGAAAATACTTATTCCCAGCAGCATTTTTAATGAAGAAAATTTGACTATTGATAACTATACCAGAAAAGATATTGAGATAATTAGTAGCAAGATAAAAATAATATCTGAAAAGGGTACTAGTTTTATAAAGGAATTAACATTTTAATTAAATATAAGTGGGTAAATATGAAGGAAAATATTCCAAAAGTTGCTGTTGTTGGAAGACCAAATGTGGGAAAATCAACACTAATTAATAGAATATGCCAGAAAAATGAAGCAATAGTGCATAAGGAACCAATGATTACCAGAGATCGTAAATATTACAAGGCTGATTGGAATGGTAAAATTTTTTATCTGTTAGATACAGGTGGTATAGATTTAAAATCAAAACACAGGATGGATATGCAGGTGTTTTTACAGACCAAAAAAGCAATAGATGAATCAGATATTATCATTTTTATGGTCGATCTAAAAGAACCCGTATCCCCGCTTGATGAAGAAATAGCAGCGATCTTGAGAAAAACAGATAAGGAAATAATTTTTACCGGAAATAAGTATGATGATAAAAAGGGTAATTTCTATATTGAAGATTTTTTAAAATTTGGTTTTGGGTATCCTATAAAAATATCTGCGCTGCATGGTATAAATACGGGAGATCTTTTGGATGAATTAGTTTCTAAATTTAAAGAAGATTCTATAGTTATAGGAGAATATGAAGAAAAGGTTGTTCCGGGCATATGTATTCTGGGTAAACCGAATGCTGGCAAATCAACATTGTTCAATGCCATTATTAAAGATGAAAGAGCAATAGTTGATGAGGTTGAGGGGACTACAAGAGATAGTATTGACAGCATAGTGAATATAAATAACAGAAATTATAAATTTATAGATACCGCCGGATTAAGAAGAAAAAAGGATAAGGGAGCAGATGTGGAATATTATAGCGAACTAAGGACAATAAGATCCATAGAAAATTCAGACATAAGTTTAGTGCTTATTGATTGCAGTACAGAAATAACCATCCAGGATTTAAAAATTGTAGAGACGTGTATAGAAAAGGGTGTGAGTATTTGTGTCATTTTTAATAAAATTGATATGGTGGATGAAGATACTATCGGTAACATTGTAAGTATGTTTGAACAAAAGCTTAAATTTGCAAGTTATATACCGTTTCTAAAAGTAAGTGCATTAACTAAAAAGGGGATTGAAAATATTATAAAGATAATAGACAAGCTCCTTATAGAAAGAAGTAAAAAGATCCCTGATAGCAACCTTACTAATTTTTTTAAGGAGTTGGACCAGAAAGAGATTGGTATTTACTTTAAGGGTAAAAAATTTAAGATTAAATTTATAAGGCAGTTAAAAACATCACCGCCGGTTTTTTTAATTTTTTCAAATATGGATGCGAAAAGAAAAGTAAATTTAAGAAGATATATTGAAAATAATATAAGAGAAAAGTTTGGCTTTATGGGTACACCCATATATCTTAAATTTAAGTATTAAGTTAAAGAATAAAAATATTATGAGAAAAGAAATTATAATAACTATAATTGGCGCTGGAAGCTGGGGAACAACATTAGCGGTAATCCTTGCCAGAGAGGGCTACCATATAAATTTGTGGGCGCGGAGTGAAAGCACTTATGAAGAGATAAAAAATTTTAGAAAGAACATAAAATATACCGGTGATTTGGCCATTCCTGAAAATGTTACACCATTTATAAATTTAAAAGATGGTTTTGGTAATCCTGAAATTGTAATCTTTGCAGTACCTTCACATACTTTAAGGGAAGTAATTATTAAATTTTATAATGAACTTAGGGAAAACGTCAGACATATAAAATGTATATTAAATGTAGCTAAAGGATTGGAGACTGGAAGTAATCTCAGATTGTCACAAGTATTAGAACAATGCCTGCCTGAAAAGTTAATTTCTAAAATTTGTGTATTATCAGGCCCTAATATTGCTCTGGAAGTGGCAAATGATTTACCCAGTGTTTCAGTGGCGGCATCATATAATAAAGAAATATTAAAATATATCCAGCCTTTATTATCGACTGATAAATTCAGGATTTATACTAATAAGGATGTGATTGGAGTAGAGATTGGCGGCGCAGTTAAGAATATAATAGCAATTGCATCAGGAATTTCCGATGGCCTGGGGTACGGAGCTAATACCAAAGCTTCCCTTATAACCAGAGGTTTATATGAACTTACCAAATTTGGAATTAAATTGGGTGCAAATTCAATAACTTTTTCGGGAGTAGCAGGAATGGGCGATCTTATAGCAACTTGCATAAGTAAAAACAGCAGAAATAGAGGTGTTGGTGAAAGATTGGCCAGTGGTGAGAAAATAGATGAAATTATGGGAAGTATGTATATGATTGCAGAAGGTATAAAGACTACCAAAGCAGTATATGATATATCAAAAAAAATGAACATAGAAGTTCCAATTACAGAATGCGTATATGAAATTATATATAAAGATTTAAGTCCTTTAGCCTCGGTAAATAAACTTATGAAAAGAAAGTTTAAATCCGAGGTTGAAGATATTAATTAAATTGATAGCTTTACTAATCATTTGTATTATTTTAAAATAAAAAAAGACGGGACGTGGCGCAGTTTGGCTAGCGCACCAGTATGGGG
>VGAU01000161.1 GCA_016870675.1 Actinomycetota bacterium
TTTATGCTAAAAATAAATTAAACCGTAAGTATAAATCTAAAACTATCGCAGGTATAAACTTCGGAAAAATATTTGCTGACTTTGATTGAGTAGATTAATTTAATGGATAGAAAAATTATCATATCAAAATCAAAATATCTGGCAGGGCTGCAGTGCCTGAAATATTTATGGTACCAGGTCAATGCCAGAGAGGAGATCCCGGAACCGGGTTTTACAGCGCAGTTTATTTTTAAACAGGGATTACTGGTAAGCGAATATGCAAAGAAGCTTTACCCAGAGGGAATTGACCTGGGAAAGATAGGTGATTTAAAAGAACAACTGGTAAAAACTTCCGAACTCTTGTCCGAAAGAAAACCTCTGTTTGAAGCAAGCTGTAGCTTTGGAAATGTTTACAGCAGAGCTGATATACTGGTGCCGGCAGATATAGACAGATGGGATATTATTGAAGTTAAGAGTTCCACCCAGCTTAAAGAGGAGCATATCCACGATGTTTCATTTCAGAAATACTGCTTTGATAAAGCCGGAGTTAAAATCAGGAAATGTTATCTTGCCAATATTAATAATCAGTATATAAGAAAGGGAGATATTAATCCTGGAGAGTTATTTAAAAAGACCGATATTACAGTGGAAGTGGAAGAGATCCTGGAGGGAATAGAAGATAGAATTGAAGAGATACTTGAAATTGCAGCCAGACAGAGTCCCCCGGAAATTTTTATCGGTAAGCACTGCGATGAGCCATACAGCTGTCCACTTAAGGATAGGTGCTGGAGATTCTTACCGGATAATCATATTTTTAATCTATATGGAAATAAAGATAAAGCAACCCAGCTCTACAATGAAGGAATTCTTTCCATAAAGGATATTCCTGACTGGTATAATTTAACTTTAAAACAAAAAATACAGCTTGAATGTGCAAAAACCGAAAAACCAAAAATAAATAAAAGTGAAATATTAAAATTTATAAACAACCTGGAATACCCCCTGTATTTTTTTGATTTCGAGACTTTTTCTACTGCCATTCCATTATATGAGGGAGTAAAACCTTACCAGATAATTCCTTTCCAATATTCAATACATATACTTGATACCATTGACAGCCAACCCAGACATTATGATTTTCTGGCTGAAGGAGCTGAAGATCCAAGAGAAGAACTTCTGTTAAACTTAAGAAAGCAGATAGATGAAACAGGAAGTATAATTGTTTATTATGAATTATTTGAAAAGGGAGTCCTAAAAGAACTGGCTGAAACTTTTCCTGACTATAGTCAGTGGATTGATTCTATTCTTACCAGGATAGTTGATCTCTATAAGCCTTTTGGTAATTTTCATTATTATCATTCTTCCCAGAAGGGGAGTGCTTCGGTAAAAAATGTTCTTCCGGCAATTACCGATTTAAGTTATGAGGGAATGGAGATAGCTGATGGTATGGCAGCGAGTGTATATTTTCTATATATCTGCGGGAATTATGATACTGGTGAAAGCTGCCCTGCAAAGGAAGAAGTTGAAAAAGTAAGGAAATCACTTATAAAATACTGCGGAATGGATACCGGAGGAATGATACATATACTAAGGGCGCTGGTGAAAGAAGTTGTGTAATCTCATTTTCCTCCGCATACACTCTCATATAATATTCTTCAATCTCCCACAAAATTACAATGATAATACTAGCATATTTTAATAATGTATTAATAATAATGTATTAATGTATTTTTCTAATATAAATCTAAACGTGGGAAAGTTATAAAGAGCCCGCCAAGAAAATCTGTCCGCTTGTAGTGGGGATGAATTGGTAAAAGATTTTCAGAAAAAGACTTGATATTAAATAAATATGAAAGTATATTGTATATGTAATTTGTAGGCTTGGGCAAAGCCGAATTAACGCCTGCGGAGTTGGTTCAAGAGAGCCGACATGAAACAGGAAAAAGAATGTTTAGTAGACTAAACAGAAGCCATGAGGCCTGCCTCGTGGAACGTCACAATAAAAAGCATGAAAAATAAGATAGATATCTCTCTTCTGCTTATCTCTTTTTCGCTTTTTCTCTATCAGATATGTCTGCTCCGCATTTTTTCAATAGCAGATTATTACCACTTTGCCTTTATGATTGTAAGCGTAGCTCTTCTGGGATTTGGTATAAGTGGAAGTTTTCTATATTTCTTTATTGGTAAAATAAAGAATCCTGATCTGATACTCCTCATATTTTCTTTTGGATTTTCGGTATCCATAATAATAAGTTTTTTAGCAAGCAACTTTATTCCCTTTGATTCTTTTAAGATTGCCTGGGAGATGAAACAGATTTTTTACTTGGCCATATATTATATTTTTTTGGTACTCCCTTTTTTCTTTGGGGGCTCTTTTATAGGATATGCATTTTACAGGCAGGAAAAGCCTGGACTTACCTATTTTTATAACCTGATTGGTTCCGCAGCAGGAGCAATTATAGCTATTTTTATAATGCAGCTTATGGGAAAAGATGGGGCAATTTATATTTCAACAGCTGTAGGTCTTATTGCAACGGTTGTATTGATAAATAAGAAATATCTAAAAACCTTTACATCTTTAATATTTATCTTTGTAGTTTTAATCACATCTGTAATTGTTTTTCAGCCCCGGATTATGGAAATAAGGATGTCGCCATATAAAAGCCTCCCCACATACTTGAGGTTTCCTGACTCTAAAGTAATTTACAGTAAAGAGAGTTCCTATGCCCGGCTGGATATAATAGAAAGTCCCAGCATAAAATCTGCGCCGGGGATCAGTTTACGGTATCAAAAAGTCCCTCCGCAACAGATTGGCATTACCATTGATGGGGACAATCTCTCTGCAGTAACCAGAATTGAAAGGGATGCAGCTGGACTTGAGTTTATGAAATTTTTGCCCACCTCTATTTTTTTTACTGTAAAACCCGAACCCGAGGAGGTTCTGGTGGTAGAACCAGGAGGGGGAATGGATGTTGCCGGGGCTTTATATTTTAATGGAAAAAATATATATGTGTCACAGAACAGCAGCTTGATAGTAGATGTGCTTAAGAACAATTTTTCCGGGTATAGTGGGAATATATATAATAATAAAAGAGTTAAAGTTTATGAGGTTTCAAGTAGAAACTTTTCAAAAATAACTGACCAGAAGTTTGATTTAATCATAATGAGTTTATCGGACAGTTTTCACCCGATCTCTGCAGGAGCTTATAGTTTAAATGAAAACTACCTCTATACTGTTGAATCTATTTCAGATTTAGTGGGCATATTAAAAGAAGATGGAGTTCTGGCTGTAACCAGATGGGTTCAATTTCCACCTAGTGAGAATTTAAAGGTACTCTCTACTTTATGCGAGAGCCTGGATAATCTAAAAATTGGGGAAATTCCACAAAAAGTATTTGCCTATAGAAGCTGGTCTACTCTTACTACCCTGTTAAAAAAAGATGGCTTTGATGAAAACGAAATTAACCGTCTTAAAGAGGAAGTAAAAAAGCTTAATTTTGATATTATATATTACAATGGTGTAAGGCAGGACGAGGTAAATATCTACAACATATTAGAAGAGCCATATTTTTACAATTACTATAAAGAAATAATAGAAGGAAACAGCGGTTCGAGGGAAAAATTTTATAAAAACTATTACTTCAACATTTATCCTTCCAGGGATGATAAGCCCTACTTTTTTAATTTTTTCAGGTTGGGGCAAGTCCCGGATATCATAAAGTATTTTGGCAAGTCCACCCAGCCTTTTGGAGGAGGAGGGTATCTTATATTGATTGCTGCCCTTATGATTTCTATTATTCTATCAGTATTTTTTATACTGCTGCCCCTGTGGATAAAAAAAATAAATATCAGTATAAGAAGTGATTTTAAATATATAGTTTATTTTTTCTGTCTGGGTTTTGGCTTTTTCTTTATCGAACTGCCCTTCATTCAAAAATTTATTCTAGTACTGGGTAAGCCGGCTTACGCGCTTTCGGTCGTTCTTTTCAGCATTATGCTTACTGCAGGAGTAGGAAGTTTTGTCAGTAACAGGTTTAAGGTTGATTTGAAATGGGTGGTGGCAGTAATAGTAATCTATGTGGCTCTTTTTATATTTACCTTCAGGTTTGTTGGAGACTTTATAATCTCGAAAGTACTGTGGCAGAGATTTTTATATTCAATCCTTCTTATAATCCCGCTTGGATTTGTAATGGGAATGCCTTTTCCTTTAGCTGTAGCTAAGGTTAAAGAAAAACGGGAAGAGATAGTTCCGTGGCTATGGGCTATAAATGGTTGTACTTCAGTTATGGGGTCAATTGCAGCAGTTGTGATTTCTATACATTTTGGGTTTTTTACGGTAATAGGCATGGCAGCAGTGATCTATATAGTGGCTCTGGCGACATACAGGTATTTTTGATTAAAATGTGGGGAGGTTGATAATTTTAGTTAGTGTGTCAGCGTATTTTAAGTGAGTGGGATAAATGTGGAGTACGATGGTAGTTAGTACAGAACTCGGCAACTGACACAATTAATAAAGCTAAATCTCACTAACTTTGATTATTAATAATTGTTCATAGAATAGTAGTATAATGTAATAAATATAAATATTTCATAATTTTAAAAAGAGGAAAAAATATGAGCAAGTATTTG
>VGAU01000162.1 GCA_016870675.1 Actinomycetota bacterium
ACTATTTAACCATGATATAAAATCTTTCATAAGAGTAGTTATCCTATTTACAGTTGGTGGTTGAAAAATAACTCTTCCGTAACCATTTACCACTGCAACAGGTACTTTACGATAGAATCCTGATTGATGCTCCGGCAATATACCTTTTGTGTTTAATTGATGTATTTTAAGAATAATGTCCTCAGTTATTTCTTTAACTTTTTTCTCCCCAAGCTTATCAATACATTCAAGTACTCTAACATAGTTTAATACTTCATTTTTATCTTTCTCCCAGGCAGCTACTTTATTACCAATAAGCAGCTTCTTTACTTGTTCTAAGGTTAAAGGATTTCCCTCTATGCTTGTAGAATGATGAGCCATTTTTACAATTGCCTCCCTGCGTAATTTAACCTCCCATTGCGGAAGAAGTGAGGCATTTAGAATCAATTCTCTTGCAGCTGAAATATCTACAATATGGTTAATTATTTTATTAGTTATTTTAAAATTTGTTTTAAACATTTTTCTCTTTTATCAAACTTAATAAGTTTATATTATCCACACTAATCAATTTCTCTCTATGATTTTTTAGGTATTAAATTATTTTTAAATATTCTTTAATAGAGTAGCTGTAATTATATAAAAATTTAGAATAATTTCACAATAGATTAACAAGTATTATAAAAATTACAATTATTAAAAGAACAAATTTTCAATATTCTTCAAGCAGTTTGGCAGAGGAAAACGCTGGCAGAAATTCAGATAAGGTTAGCTCTAAGAAAAATATAGGAATGCCTGGTGGTGGTTGGGGTCACGAAAATTGACTCCCCCAATTAGGACTCGAACCTTTTATGATAATAATTTCAATTAACCTGGGCACACTTATTTAACCAGAGAAAACTTCTAACTTATAAGTAAAAAGTTTACGTTTTTTCTCTACACCAACGGCTTCCCATCCCTCAACCTCTTTATCAGCATCGGAACCACTTCAAATATATCCCCCACTATCCCGTAGTTGGCTACTTTGAAGATGGGAGCACTTGGATCCTTGTTTATGGCAATAATGATATCAGAGGTCTGCATCCCTGCAAGATGCTGGATTGCCCCGGATATTCCGCAGGCAATATACAGCTTGGGATTGACCGTCTTTCCAGTCTGTCCCACCTGATGTGGATAGGATATCCAGCCTGAATCTACTGCTGCTCTTGACGCTCCTACCACTCCTCCAAGCAAGCCCGCAAGCTCCTTAATCATTGAAAACTTTTCACTTCCGCCCAGTCCCCTGCCGCCGGATACAATCACATCGTAATCGGTGATGTTTATATTCTCATTAAGCTCTTTCTCTATACCAAGCAGCTTATATTTGCTCTTAAATTTCTTCTCATCAATTTCTATATACTCAATCCTGTCCTTATAATCCCCCTTATCTTCCATAATCTTTTTCTTTTCCATAACATGAGGCCTAACCGTTGCCATCTGGGGCCTTGCATTCCTGGTAATAATTGTTGCCAGGATATTCCCCCCAAAAGTCGGCCTTGTCTGAAGAAGTATCTTTTTTTCCTCATCTATTGCCAGCCCGGTACAGTCGGCAGTAAGTCCCGTTTTCAAAATAGCGGCAACCTTTGGAATAAGAGTCCTTCCAAACCAGGTTGCTCCTGCCAGAAATATCTCAGGCTTATATCTCGTTATTACCTGCACCAGAGCTTTTGCAAAAATGTCATCAAGATTATCGGAAAAAACAGGACTATCTATAAAATAGAGCTTATCAAGTCCATACTGGAAAGCCTCCAGCGCGCTCTTTTCAATGCTGCTGCCGATGGCAACTGCAGAAAGCTTTACGCCCAGTTGATCTGCAAGCTTTTTGCCTTCACTTACAAGCTCGAACCCTACATCTGCTATCCTGTCGCCATTCGCTTCAAGATATACACACACTCCACTGTAATCTGAAAAATCTTTCTGCTCTTCTTTTAGGCCTGTAATCTCTATGGAATTAAGCTTACAGACCTCAATACAGGCTCCGCAGAATACACAATTTTCGTTTATCACTGCCTTTCCGTCAACTATTTCAATGGCATCATATAGGCAGACTTTTTTGCAAAGGTTGCAACCGGTACAAGTCTCTTCATTTACTTTAATTTCCATAAACAGCAAGTCCTCCTGCTAGATAACATTTAATTCTTTTAACTCTTTATACAACTGCTCAACCTGCTCCCCTGGGCTGCCTTCAATCATTTTTATCTCATGCTTTATTTTCGGGGTGAATATCTTTACCACCTGCGTATAAGAACCGGAAAGTCCTACCTCATCTTCATCCGCTTCAAGCTGTTTTGCATCCCATACAGGTATTTCTACACTTTTTGCCTTCATCTTTCCCCGAAGTGAGGGAACCCTGGGAGTATTTATATCCTTTACCACTGATATTGCAGCGGGCAGATTTATTTCAAAAGTCTCGTACCTGTCTTCCATAAGCCTCTTGACCTTCATCTTATTTCTGTTAATTTCAAGTATGCTGCTGGCATATCCTATAAATGGAATGCCCAGTCTCTGCGCAAGTTCAGGTCCCACCTGGCCTGTGTCTCCATCTAAAGTCTGCTTGCCAAGTATAATCAACCTGCAGTCCCCGATCTTATTTATGGCTTTTGCAAGAGTGGTGGAAGTAGCCCAGGTATCGGCTCCGGCAAATGCCCTGTCCGAAAGAAGAATTGCACTGTCTACCCCAACTGATATAGCTTCCTTCAGTATCTCTCTTGACTGTGGTGGTCCCATAGTCAGGGCAATTACTTCCACTTCCCCACTGCTGAACCTTTCCCTTATCCTTACCCCCTCTTCAATAGCGTAAGCGTCAAAAGGATTTATTATATTCTCTATTCCTTCCCTTATGAGAGTATTAGTCTGGGGGTCAATCTTAATTTCTGTTGTCCCCGGCACCTGCTTGATGCATACTGCAATTTTTATTTCAATCACCTGCCTGTATATAAATAAAAAAATTCCAGCTAATTAAAATATTTATAGAACTGGTATCATTCCATCTGACCGTTTTTAGAGCACTCCCCTTTTTATCATATCAAGGGCAACTACATTTCTCAGTATCTGGTTGGTTCCTTCATAGATCTGGGTTATCTTTGCATCCCTCATCATCTTCTCTACAGGATATTCCTTCATAAAACCATAACCGCCGAATATCTGAATAGCATCAGTAGTAACTTTCATAGCCATATCAGATGCAAATATCTTTGACATTGAAGAAAGCCTTGTAACATTCTTTTCTCCGCTGTCAATTACTTTTGCCGCATGATAAACAAGCGCTCTTGCTGCTTCAATATTTGTAGCCATATCAGCAAGCATATGCTGGATTGCCTGAAAAGAAGATATCGCAGCGCCAAACTGTTTTCTTACTTTAGAATAATTTAAAGCCTCCTCTAAGGCTGCCTGGGCAACCCCCACGGCCTGGGCTCCAACTGCAGGCCTGGACTGGTCAAAAGTTCTCATGGCAATTATAAAGCCCATTCCCTCACTGCCCAGTATGTTCTCTTTTGGTACCCTGCAGTCTGTAAAAATAAGTTCTCTTGTAGCCGAAGCCCTTATACCCAGCTTATCCTCTTTTTTTCCAAATTCAAAACCATCAGTTCCCTTTTCAACAATAATAGCGCTTGCGCCCCTAACTCCTTTTTCAGGATTTGTCATAGCAAAAATAGTATATATATCTGCTTCTCCGCCGTTAGTTATCCACTGTTTGGTTCCATTTAAAATATAGAAGTCCCCATCCCTTGAAGCTGTTGTCCTGATACTTCCAGCATCACTTCCAGCTTCCGCCTCTGTAAGCCCGAAAGCCGCGAGCTTCCCCCCGCTTGCCATCTGCGGCAGGTATTTTTTCTTCTGCTCCTCATTTCCGGCTATAAGGATGGGTATGAGACCAAGACCAGACGCTGCATAAGAAGCGGCAACACTCAAATCACCCCTGCTCAGTTCCTCAGTAGCAAGGCATACTTCAAAAATACCGGTACTCATACCTTCATATTCTTCGGGAATAAATAACCTGAAAAGGTCACTTTTTCCAATCTCCTTTATTATCTCCCAGGGAAATATTCCTTTTTCGTCCATTTCAGCTCTTACAGGAATTATTCTATCCTTGACAATCTGGCGACAGATGTCTACTATCATCTTTTGTTCTTCTGTTAAAAGATATCTCATAAATCCCCCGATTATAATTAATCATAAAACCATTTTATAAAAAGACGCGGGTATAATCCAATAGTTTCACTATTTTAGGCTCTGACTAGCCCGGGAGTAAATTTTTGCGGTGAAACTTTATACATACTGGAGCGTCTTACCTAAAAGACTTTAAAGCTTAAATATATGACTTTTTTAAGGACAGATACCTTTTTATAATCCAGGTCTAAATGAGAGGTTTTATGAATAATACAACGAATATAGAAAATAAAGGTGTAGGAGTTAAATCCTATGACAATAAAATTACCACCAGTCTGGTATTCTCCTTAATCTTTGCAGTCCTTATGGCAATCTCGGCAAATTCATTTGTATATCTTCCTTTTACACCGGTTCCAATTACCATGCAGGTTTTAACTGTGCTACTTTCCGGGATATTCCTTGGCAGCAGGTGGGCTCT
>VGAU01000163.1 GCA_016870675.1 Actinomycetota bacterium
GGGCTCTTTCTGGTTCTAAATAATAAGACTGCTTACTTAGAAGTTCCTTTACTTTTTCTTTTACATTATCCAGAGTGATTCCCATGCTATTTAAAACTCTTGCTGCCACTCCTTCCCCTTCTCTTAAGAGCCCCAACAATATATGCTCTGTCCCTATATAATTATGCCCCATTTGAAGAGCTTCCCTTAAAGATAATTCTAAAACTTTCTTAGCTCTCGGAGTAAAGGGGATATGTTCATAAGATTCAGAAGTCCCTTCAGTAACCACTTCTTTTACTGCCGATCTGATATCTTCAAAAGTAATATTCAATTCATAAAAAACTCTGGCAGCAATTCCTTCCTTTTCGTCAATTAAGCCAAGGAGAATATGCTCGGTACCTATATAGTTCTGTTTTAAAAATCTAGCCTCGTCTTGAGCCCTGACCACTACTTTTCTTGCTCTCTCTGTGAATCTTTCAAACATTTAATCAGTTCCTTTTAATATTTTTTTCCGTATTAAATCAGCCCTTATCGAATCTAGTTCATCATCAGTTACACTACTACTTATCTCTAAATCTAATATAATATGTGAATCACTGATCTTATTTATTAGTTCAAAGTAATCAAAATCATTAACCCCTCTTATAATATCCAGATCAAGCCCCAATCTTATTATTGATAACAGTTCCAGTGATTCTTCATATGATAGTATTTTAGCATACTTAAGCAAACCAAAGGAACGGTATATGTTATCTTTAATTCCCAGCAGGTCGCTCTCCTTTAATTTCTTTCTGGCGTACTCTTCATCATCAATTATATTTAAGCAAATTGCCTTCATTTCTTCAACTATGTCTTCTTCCCCTTTACCCAGTGTTACCAGATTAGAAATCTTAAATAAATTACCAATTACTTCAGAATTTCCCATAAAATATCCATTGATTAAACATCCCACCTGGTTTAATTTTTTTACAAAATCGGCAATCCTGGTACTTACTGCCAGTACAGGAAGATGGGCAATGACGGATACCCTTAATGCAGTTCCTAAGTTAATCGGACTTGCTGTAAGATACCCCAGATTCCTATCAAAAGCAAAACTTAATTTCTTCTCAAAATATTTTTCAATTTCAATTACCTCCTCGTAAGCTTCTGAAATATTAAGACCCGGACGCACACTCTGAATTCTTAAATGATCCTCCTCGTTAATCATTATTGCTGAAGATTCCCCCCGGTCCTGTCCATATTTTACAAACAGTCCTTTGCCCTGCATCCTGTTTGCCATTCCTGGAGTGATCAGGTAATCTTTAAAAAGCAGGTCCCTTTGTATTTTTCCCAGACTTTTAACAGAGTAAAACCTAAAATCTTTAAGTTCTTTTATTTCCTCAACATATCTCTTTATTTTTTTTAGTAAAATATTTTTTTCCTGACTATTGCAGATACTTGTAAATTTGTAGTCGGTAAGATTTCTTGCCAGTCTGACTCTGGTATTTAAAATAATTTTATTTTTATTGCTTTCAGACTTATTTTTACTGGTTTTATTTTCTAACAGGTAGAAATTTTTACCGGTCATATCTATTTTTCTCCAATTTTTTTATTTTGTCTCTTATCCTTGCTGCTTCTTCGAAATTTTCAATTATTACCTCATTTTTAAGTCTATGTCTTAGATCTCTTATATTTTTTTCCAGTTTAATTTTCCTGCTGGTATTTACGGGAATTTTCCCCTTATTTTCAAGACTTCCCTGAATAGATTTTATTATTGGAAATAGTACATCTTTAAATTCACTGTAGCAACTGCTGCAGCCAACCCTTCCAATTTTTTTAATGGTTTTTAAATCTATACCGCAAAAGGGACACTTTCTGTTCCTGCCATAACTTATACTCCTTAATATTTTTTTATCCCTGCCGGTATGATGGTCATTAGTGCTAATATTGAAAAATTTGTAAAGAATCCTGGCAAGGTCATTATAAAAATCTTCCTCACTAAAAAAAGAAAAATCCTTTGCGCATTCCTTGCATATATTTATTCTTTCTACACTTGCGCCCTGAATCTTTATTAAATGAATAGTAGCTTCATTGTTATAACAAAAATCACAATTCATTTTTTAATCACCGATCTAGAGTCAATTATTTAGATTGCAGCAAAATTATATCATCTTTTTTATAAGAATAAACTGAAATCAGTGGTACATTGCCTGGCTTTATTCAGGCCTTAAGAGAGGAAAAAGAATTATATCTCTAATGGAATTGCTGTTGGTCAGTACCATAACCAATCTGTCAATCCCAATTCCTTCTCCACCTGTGGGCGGCATTCCATATTCCAGCGCTTTTAGAAAATCTACATCAATCTTACCTGTAATCCTCTCTTCTTCGCACTTGCTCCTTACCTGATTCCTGAATCTATCCAATTGTTCTCCGGGGTCAATTAACTCTGAAAAAGCATTTGCAATCTCTTCCCCTCCTATAAACAGCTCAAATCTTTCGGTCAGGTTTTCATCCTCCGGATGCCTTTTTGCCAGCGGGGATATTTCTATAGGATAATCTTTTATAAAAGTGGGTTGTACAAGCTTGGGCTCAGCTGTGGCTTCAAAAATTTTATTTATAATTTTTCCCTTTCCTGAGTCTTTTTCTATCTCAATACCCAGATCTTTTGCCACTGATAATAACTCTTCTGTGCTGTTATCAAAATTTATTTTAACTCCACCAAACTTATAAATGGCTTCCAGCATCGTAAGTCTTTTCCACTCTCTACCAAGATCGATATTATTTCCCCTGTAACTTGTAGTTAATTTGCCGATAGATTCTTGTGAAACAAATTTTATCAGATTCTCTGTCAAATCCATCATATCATTATAGTCAGCATAAGCTTGATAAAATTCCAGCATTGTAAATTCCGGATTATGCCTGTAGGATATCCCTTCATTTCTGAAGTTTCTATTTACTTCAAAAACCCTCTCAAATCCTCCAATAATCAGTCTTTTCAAATATAATTCCGGTGCAATCCTCAGGTAAAGATCAATATCCAGAGCATTATGGTGGGTTATAAATGGTTTTGCTATGGCGCCACCCGGGATTGACTGGAGCATTGGTGTTTCAACTTCTTTAAAACCGCTATCATTTAAAAACTTTCTTAAAGCATTTATTATTTTAATTCTGGTCAAGAATACATTTTTTACTTCAGGATTCACAGTAAAATCTAAATATCTCTGACGGTATCTTAATTCCTTGTCTTTCAGTCCATGCCATTTTTCAGGAAGTATTCTTATGGCTTTACTTAGAAGCTCAAACTTGAAAACATTTATTGAAAGTTCTCCTGCATGTGTCACAAAAACGTTTCCTTCTATACCTGCCCAGTCACCAATATCCAGATTCAAAAACTCATCATACTTCTCTTCCCCAATATCTTTTTGATTGACATATAATTGGATTTTATCTGTAAAATCTTTTATATCGCTAAAAGTTGCCTTGCCGTGTTTCCTGAAACCTGTAAGCCTTCCTGCTACTTTAAAAACACCATCAGCCTTTTCGCCGGCTTTAAGTTTGGAGTAATGTGTCTTTATGTCTATTATATCGGAATTTTTATCAAACCTGGTCTTGTAAATCTCTTTACCGCTTTTCCTCATAGCCTTTACTTTTTCAAGTCTCATCTTTAATGCTTCAGCCAGAGGTTCTTCCGACTCCAGCAAATACTCACTTTTTCCGACTAGTAGCTCTTCACTGTTATTATTGCTTAAGTTTGAAATCTCGTCGTTTTTCTTGTTTTTCATAACACTTGCCCGGTTAAATCCTTGGCTTTATTTAATCTTTATTATCTTTAATCTCTTTGTGTCTTCAGGTGTCTTAACCAATACTTCATCTCCGATTTTTTTATTAAGCAGTGCTCTTCCCGTCGGAGATTCATCTGAAATCTTATTTTTTTCAGGATCAGATTCTATAGAACTGACTATTTTAAACTCCTTGTCCCTTTTTTTGTCTACATCCCTGACTACTACAGTCACTCCCAGTTCAACCAACCCTTTATTGGTTTTCTTCCCTATAATTATATAATTACTTAAAATTTCGTTTATCTGTTCGATTCTTCCCTCTATAAAAGCCTGCTCATTTTTGGCATATTCATACTCAGAATTTTCGGTTAAATCTCCTCCTGAATTTTTTGCGTCTCTCAGTCTTTCAGCAATCTCTTTCCGTTTATTGTTTATAAGGTCTTCCCTTTCTTTAATCAATTCTTCATAGCCTTCTTTGGTGAGACGATATTCTTTCATAGATTTCTTTCTCCTAATTCCTGTATCTTTATTATTATGTCTTAATAATAATGTCTAATACTGCATTAATTAAAAATATAATTATTTAATTGAGGTATTATATTGTATGAGATATGAGATGTCAAAAGCAAATATCTAATCTACATCTAGTCTACAACATCAATATTATCTTTATATATATATATCAATTCCATCAACTATTATTTCACCTTCCACATAATATATGTTTTACTTGCTTTATAATTATAAAAACAATAATCAATCGGAATGATAGCAGAAACGTGAGAAAAAATTAACTACGG
>VGAU01000164.1 GCA_016870675.1 Actinomycetota bacterium
TTTTTTCTCCAATATATTGGCTACATCCAGTACCTGTTGTATTCTATGTATATGTGATGAGAAAGTGGCTACAATAATTCTTCCCACCGCCTTTTCAAATTTTTCAAGCAGCGTTTTACCCACATCCCTTTCCGGAAGAGTAAATCCTATTTCTTCAGCATTGGTACTGTCACATAAAAGAGCCAGTACGCCTTCCTGGCCAGCTCTGGCAATTTTTGAAAATTGAGTAACTTTATTATCAATAGGGGCATGATCAAATTTAAAATCCCCGGTATGGACTATGGTTCCAATATCTGTTTTTATGATTAATCCTAAACCATCCGGTACACTGTGATTAACCCTGAAAAAATCTATATGAAATGGCCCAATATCTAAGGGCTCATCGGGATTAATCTCATTATATTTAACAGGAATTACATTTTGTGAGTTATCGAACTTTACTTTAGCCAAACCTATTGTAAGTCGGGTACCAAATACAGGCACATTAATTTCTTTAAATAAAAACGGGAGACCGCCTATATGGTCTTCATGTCCGTGGGTAAGTATTATTGCTTTTATTTTATTTTTATTTTTCTTAATATATGAAAAATCTGGTATTATAAAATCAATTCCCGGCATATCATCATCCGGAAACATTATCCCGCAATCAACAATTATAATCTGATTATCTTTTTCAAAGACCATCATATTCTTGCCAATACCACCCAGGCCACCCAGAGGTATTAATTTTAAACTAGTTCTTTTTGACATAATTCTTTATTTGCAAAATTTCACCTTCTATCTAATCAATTATCTTATGTTTTCTTAAAATCTCCTTAAAAGCCATTAGCTCCTTATCTTCCATAGGGCACAGCGGAAGCCTGCATGGGCCGACATTAATTCCTTTTAAATTTAATGCCTCTTTAATAGGAACAGGATTTGAGGCTATAAAAATCCCATAAAATATGTCTGTCAGATCCCGGTGCATTTTTGCTGCCTTTCTAAAATCTCCTTTTTTAAAACTGGTTATCATCTCTTTTATCTCTTTACCGATAATATGAGAAGCAACACTAATAACTCCATATCCTCCCATGGATAATAAGGGTAATGTATCACCATCATTGCCACTATATACCAGGAAATCATCATCAGTATCCCTTATTATTTCTGAAATTTGTCTCATGTCACTGCTGGCTTCTTTAATTCCACAAATATTATCAACTTTTGATAATTCCACACAGGTCTTCGAGTTTATATTAGATGATGTTCTTGAAGGAACATTATATATTATTATGGGAGTCTTAACCTCACTGGCAATTGCTTCGAAATGTTTAAAAAGGCCCCACTGTGAAGGTTTATTATAATATGGCGTAACAAGGAGCAGGCAGTCAACTCCTATCCTCTCCGCTTCTTTTGATAATTCTATAGAATGTCTGGTATCATTAGAACCTGTACCGGCAATAATTTTAACCCTGTCCCCAAAATTATCCTTTGCAAATTTAAATAATCTTATCTTTTCGTTATCATCCAGGGTTGATGATTCTCCCGTAGAGCCGGATAGTAAAATTCCATCACTTTCTTCTCCATCAATCAAATAATTCAATAGTCTACTGCAAGAGTTGAGATCTAAACTATAGCTTTTATCAAATGGTGTTACCATTGCTGTAATTACTTCACCAATATTTATCATATAATCCTCCTCAAATAATAATACAATTAAATGTTTATCAACTTATCCAATCCAAAAGTATAATTAGAGAGTTTATCCAGATTTCTTACAGCAAGAATAACCCCGGGATAAAATGACGATCTATCCAGACTATCATGTTTTATGGACAGAGTCTGACCTTTTGCCCCAAAAATAACATTTTGATGCGCCAGCAGTCCCGGCAGCCTTATGCTGTGTATATGAATACCGCCAGTAAATCCGCCTCTGCAACCTTCTATGGTTTCGGTTTCACCTTCTTTTAACCTGGATTTGTTAAAATTATTACTTAGACTTATCTGTTCTGCTGTTAATATGGAAGTACCGGATGGAGCATCTTTCTTTTTGTCATGATGCAGTTCAATTATTTCACAATTATCAAAATATTTTGATATCATTTTTGAGATCTTAATCATAATTACAGCTCCAATCGAAAAATTTGGCGCGATAAATGTTTTACTATTGGATTTTAATGCTTTACTTTCAATATTGTCTAAATCCTCTCCGCTCAGGCCAGTAGTACCCACTATTATATTTATATTATTGTCAATAGCCCAATTAATAGTTTTATTAGCTGCATTGGCATTAGTAAAATCAATAATAATATCCGGATTTAGTTCTTTAATATCATCATAAGAATTATAAATTTTATACCCTGTTTTTTTACCAATTAAAAATTCACCTATATCAACACCTGCATTCTCTATATCAAAACCTCCGACCAGTTCTATTTCTTCTTCCTTTATCAACTCTCTGGAAATAGATTTCCCCATTTTTCCACAAATACCAAACATTACTATCTTTTTCATAATAACCTGCCTTTATTTAGTTTTCCCAGTACTACCAGACTCATCTTATCTAATTTAAAATACTTATCGACTATGTCATTTAAATCATTTTGCTTTACTTTATCTATTTTCTTTAATATCTGGTTAATAGTCAAAACTTTTTTATCAAATAGAAGGCCCTTTCCCAACCTGAACATTCTTGAACTTATATCTTCAACATCCAGAACAATATTTCCTTTTAAATTTTCTTTGGCCCTTTCCAGTTCAACCTCCTTTACTCCATGCTTGTTGACATCAACTATTTCATCTTTAATCATTTTTAAAATTCTACCGGCATTTTTAGGTGAAGAAGCTGAATATATAATTGTTATCCCTGTATCCAGATATTGGGCATTGCTGCTAAAAATTGAATAAGCCAGGCCCTCCTCCTCCCTTATTTTCTGGAATAATCTGCTGCTCATACTTCCACCAAATAAATTTGTGAATAATGAAATTGGATATTTTTCCTCACTATCCCGCCTGCAGCCCAGGCCACCAAAGCACATATGAACCGAGCTGGTCTTACTACTATGTATTTTCTTCACACTTCCATTATCATGAGGTTCCTGTCCGGTAAAATTATTTATATATTTTCTATTTTCCATTCCACCAATATTTTTCCTTATTTTATCTATCAAATCTTTATGCTTTATATTACCCGCAGCTGAGATAACAGCACCGCTGATACCGAACTTTTCCTTAAAATAGTCCAGTATAGTAGATTTTTTAATATTTTTTAGTGAATTATTAGTGCCTAAAATTGGCAGGCTTAGAGGATGTCCGTCCAGAACAGCTTCATAGAAATAATTCATAATATTGTCCGAGGGGTTATCCTCTACCATCTTTATTTCCTCAATTATTACTTTCTTTTCAGTTTTTATATGCTCTGTTAAAAAAGATGGGTTCGTTAGAATATCAAATAATAATTCTGTACAACTGTCCAGATGGGTGTCAATGAAATCAGCATAGACACAGCAGTTTTCTTTATCCGTGAAAGCATTAAATTCGGCACCCATTGAATCAAATTCAATGGCTATATCTTTATAACTTCTTTTTTTAGTGCCTTTAAAAATAAGATGTTCTATAAGGTGGGAAATTCCATTGATATTTCTATTTTCATTTCTGGATCCAGCCGGTACCCAGAAACCTAACGATATTGACCTAAAATGAGGGATATACTCACTAATAACCTTTATTCCATTATTTAATTCAGTTATTTTATATTGATCAAATTTTATGCTGCTCGATGAAACTATTTTTTCATTTACCTCACTAATAAAAAATTCAGATATCATTTTATTCAGATATCAGTTCTTTCCAGACCTATTTTTTTAGTCCTGGAATCAACATTACCAACTCTAACCAGTATCTTATCACCT
Source organism: Actinomycetota bacterium (assembly GCA_016870675.1). GTDB lineage: Bacteria > Actinomycetota > Humimicrobiia > Humimicrobiales > Humimicrobiaceae > Hydromicrobium. The sequence goes on from VGAU01000164.1 coordinate 3,891, forward strand.
ATTCTTAAATAATCTTTAACATCTTTAATTCTTTTATTTGTAACTTTGGATATATGAAGAAGTCCATCTACCCCGGGAATTAAATTTACAAAAGCTCCGTAGCTGGTTATTCCTACCACAGTTCCTATAAACTCTTCTCCCACTTTTATATCTTCAACACCCTTTAACATTCCTTCTATCCTTTTCCTGGCCATTTTAATATTAACATCATTTGAAGAAATAATGGAAACCATACCTTCTCCATTGTAGTCACTTATATCAATTTCATCTAAATCAAATTCTTCTTTTATGCTTTTGATATTCTTCCCACCAGGTCCAATAACTTCGCCGATCTTTTCCCTGGGAATTTTAAAGGTAGTTATTTTTGGCGCAGACTTAGACAGGCTTTTTCTAGGCTCCGGAATGACTTCTAACATTCTATCTAATATGAATAACCTTCCCTCCCGTGCTTTTTCCATTGTCTGTTTTATAATATCTAAGTTAATACCCTTTATTTTCATGTCCATCTGCAGCGCAGTAATCCCATTTTTAGTTCCTGCAACTTTAAAGTCCATGTCACCATAAAAATCTTCTATACCCTGTATATCTTTTAATAT
>VGAU01000165.1 GCA_016870675.1 Actinomycetota bacterium
GATTTTCTGTAGATATCTTATCTTTAGGATATATCCTCTTTCCGCTATAGACACTGAAGCCGGTGTGCCTCCAGCTACTTATCAACTCTATTACCCTTTCAGTGATAAGGCCCTTTTTAAGAAGCATCTTAAATATTTTGTGTACAAATAGTTTTTCAAGTGATGCGGTATCAATACTGATGGGGGGAGCGTAAAAGAATCCGTCACCACAAAAACATCCGTCTGCAGCCAGTATATGCATGTGGGGACCGGAGGCTAGATAATCTCCGAAGGTCTGGATGACTGCTATAGCTGCGTGCTTACCATCATCTTTCCTGCAGGCACTCCTGTAATAATCGCCTATGACTTCCCATGAGATCCTTGAGAGCTCCTTAAGTAGATTTCTGTTAAAGAGAAAGTAGATCCTAAGTATTATTACCAGGAAGTCTAAAAGGGAAACTGTTAATATTCCAGGGTATAAGATAGTTAAAGGTAAACCTGCAGAAGTAGTTGATCTTCTGGGAAAATTGAAGAAAAGTCTACAAAATGCAAAAACTAAACAGTAAAAGAAACCACGGAAAAAGTCAGCTTCCTTATAAAAATTACATAGTAAAACTATTATTTCCAAAGACTTAACTAAAAGACATTTTTTAGAATAGGTTGCCCCGTTAAATGGAGTAAAGCCAGATAATGTTTAAATAAATTAAAGTTATTTAGTGCGGCATCTAAGCCTATCAGTTTCGTAAACATTGCATATTAGTTATTTTTGGAATTTTATTTAATTCAGCTCTAATTCTTTGTGCTTCTTCTCTTAAATCAAATTCATCCTGGATTCCCATCCAAAAATCTGCGGAGTTACCGAAATATTTAGATAATCTTAAAGCAGTATCAGCAGTTATTCTGCGTTTCCCTTTAAGAATCTGGGACACGCGTGTAGCGGGCATTCCGGTATCCTTAGATAACCTGTAAGCACTAATTTTTAAAGGCTTAAGAAATTCTTCTAAAAGAATTTCACTTGGTGTGATATTAATAATTTTTTTCATATTTATATCCATTCCTTTCGCTTCGCTTAAGGCACAAAACGGGATGAAAAACCGTTGTCCTTAATCCTTTTTTCTTTTATAAATATATTGCCAATTTGATTTTCTTTCAGACTTATACTCCTAATGATAATCAGTTATTTCAACAAAACTTGCAATTCCATTTTCCCAATAAAAACAAATCCTGTATTTATCATTTATTCTAATACTGTATTGTCCTTGTCTATTACCAGTCAATTGTTCAAGTTTATTTCCGGGTGGGATACTTAAATCATTTAAATCTTTTGCTCTATTTATAATTATAAGTTTTCTAAGTCCAATCCTTTGAATATCTCTGGGCAATTTCTTAGAATATTGTTGATTCCAGATTTTTTCAGTTTCTTTATCCCGAAATGAAATTATCATTTTAATTATATTAACGCATTGCGTTATTGATGTCAAAGGTTAATATAATTTTTTTAGTTTTATTTTTTGGGTGTATTATTGCATTAAGGTGTTAGAATTAGTTGCCCGTTTGTTGGTGAAGAGCCGAAGAGCCGACGAGCCTCACTTTGCATAGTGCACGAGGTGGCTGGGGACAGTGGACAAAGTTAGAACCGAATTATTGAGCTTAAATGAAGATATTTTTATACCAGAATTAGATTATTAATAATCATTTCCAGTTTTTTTGATATTTCCATTAAATGAAAAAACGAAAAATATGACGACCGAGATTCTTATCTCCTAGACTAAATTGTAAATGTATTATTCTTGATAAGTTTTTGAATATTCCTTTTTATAAATATTATCCGTTTCAAAACCACAATTTTTATTAAATTTTAAGCAGTATAATTCAAAATCAGAAAATCCAGTATTTATTAAATATACCTCGTCTGGTAATTCCATTTCTGGATAATTTTTAATAATATTAAAAAATGCTTGTCTTATCATCGAATCATTTGTAAGTTGAATATCCTGAGATTCAATTAATAAGGCCGTCCTATAACCTGCATTTCTATATTGAGCAACTTTTTTTCCGCGACTTTTTACTGCTTTATTTAATACTGCTATTAATTCTGTTTGTATTTCCTCAAGAGAATGACAACAAAGACTGATGCAATTTTTACCTTTCCAGCGAATCAATTTATTTCGCTTGTAGATATTGTAGGGGCATTGACAGATAGCTCTAATCCAACGGACTACTTAAAAAAAATCCGTAAAAGGGATGAGGAATTGGGATTCTACATAGGGACAAATTGTCCCCATGTAAAAATGCTTACAGAAACAGGCAAAAAAAGAAAAACACTTGCTGGTAACGCAAGAGATGCCCTTCGTCTTATCCAGTCAATCCCCAGCAAAAAAGCCGAACCATTCAAACGCTGGCTGGCACAAATTGGTAAAGAACGATTAGACGAGATAGAAAATCCTGAGTTGGCACAAGAGCGAATGAAACTATTATACGAGAAAAAAGGCTATCCAAAAGACTGGATAGATAAACGCTTGCGCGGTATTGCAATCCGCCAGAACTTGACCAATGAATGGAAAGAGCTGGGGATTATTTCACAAAAGGATTATGCAATTTTAACAGCAGAAATTTCCAAAGCCACTTTTGGCATGACTCCAGTCGAATATAAAAGACTTAAAAATATTCCGGCAAAATCCAGGGCGAACCTGCGAGATAATATGACTGATCTGGAGCTGATTTTTACCATGCTGGGAGTAAAAGTAACCACTGAAATTTCCCGTAAAGAAAAACCAAAAGGTATGCCGGCAAATAAAAAAGTTGCCAAACGGGGTGGCGGGGTTGCCGGCAAAGCGCGCAAAGAAACAGAAAAAGAGCTGGGGGGAAGTGTGATTTCTTAAAAAGAATTATTTAAATGAATCAGATGAAAAGCCAAAATTATCATCTAAAAAGCAAAATTAATGCTAATTTGATTTTATTCTTTACTATTAAATCAAACAAATAGAGAGAGTTCTGTTACTATGTATGCACTGAAAGGTGGGGAAAAACCAAATTCTTTTTATGAACCACATTTAGTTTTACAAAATACATCTGAAAGTATTGGTGAAAAAGAAGCGGGGAAAGGCTAGGCGGAATTCCCCCCCGGACCCCCTTCCGCCCCGATTGCATTTCGGAGCAGGTCTTTTAAAAAAACTGGAGAGATGATCTTTCTGTTTTGGTCAACCATTATAGTAGCTGGACGGAATCATTGGGACAGGATTTAAAAATCTGGTTGAGGATTTTCTTCAAAAAAAATTCGAACTTCGTCCAGAAAACACAGCCAAAGTTTCAATTCATTATGAAGCAAATACTAAATTAAGTTCTTCTATTTTATTTTTAAATCTTATTATTTCTTCAAAATAAATAGTTCTAAATATGTTCAATATCCCCAGCCAGCCAGGGGCCGGCTCTTCAAGCGATTTTACTATTTTTATATTGAGTAGACCTTCTGTTTAAAATAAAATACTTTCTCCCCAAATCATTGGAATAAACATTGTATTCCCATCTATCCCTTTATAGTAGCCATTCGAATAGTTATCCAGTATACTTTGGTAGGTCATGCACTGCTCTTGATTTCCATTCACAATACTGGGCCCATGCCCTAATTCTAATACATGTAAGGGTAGAATAACCCCAGGGTTTGGAACAAGTTTCATTAGAGTGTCATTTGTTAGTGGATCAAGAGTTGTGCTGTGTATAATGAATACATTGATATTTTTATCTGTGAAATCTGGCTTATAATCAAAACTGGTTCCATCTCCTGTATGAAGTATTGTAAAACCAGACAAATTTACATAATACCAGCTAACCGGGGTATCTATAAATGAATTTTCTGCATCAGGGTTATGGATATGTTTTGCAGGGTAAGCAGTAATCTCTATGCCCTTTATTGTAGTTTTTTCCTGAGGTTTTATACTGATGAAGTTGTCTGAGTCAATCCCATTTCGTCTTTTTATTAAGGTAACTGCATCTTCACCTTCAGGATCTCTGATAAATTCACTTCCATTAAATAGCACCTTATCGCCTGGAATGATAACGGTAGCACCATTTTCTAAAGCTTCTTTAAAAACAGAGCGATTAATATGATCTCCATGAAAGTGAGAAATAACCAGGATATCAATATATTTAGTAAAGTCAGCCATGTTGGGGTAAACGTAATCCCCGGCTAAGTCAAATGCAATTGTTTTATCTTCAGATTTAGCTATAACTCCCATGTTATATATATACCATATTTTTATATTACCCCTGGGTACTTTTATTGTAGAAATTTCTTTAAGGGCCTGGTCAAGCCTTATTTTTATCAAAGAATATATGCTTGAGGAAAAACCATTCCCACTAACTGATCTTTTGGTAAAATCATCTATCTGTATAAGAAGTTCG
>VGAU01000166.1 GCA_016870675.1 Actinomycetota bacterium
GGAAAAAATACAATGTTAATAGCAACATGGATAATGATATAAGAAAGCTAATAGATAACATCATTAATATCCTTAAAGCCGATGAGAAAATTTTAGAAGACCTAAAGAAAATTAATGGAATAGATAGAATAGAGATTTGCAAGAGGTAAAAAATGATAATAAAAAGAATAAAAATTATAAAATATGGAGGAAATTTATTTAGATCATAATGCCACAACACCTTTAAATAATTCTATTAGCAGAATAATTAATAAATATGACAAACTTTTATATGGGAATCCATCTTCACCTTACAAAATTGGAAGAATTAGCAGGATAGAGGTAGAAAAATCCAGAGAGAAAGTGGCCAGAATTATAAACTGCAGTAAGGATGAGGTTTATTTTACCAGTGGTGGAACCGAATCTAATAATCTTGCAATTCAGGGTTCACTTAATTATCTTCGAAGGTTTGGCAAAATTAATGCTAAAAAACGTATTATTACTACTGAGATAGAACACCTGTCGGTATTAAATGTATTTAAGGAGCTAAGCAAGGAAGGTGTTAAAAATTATGATGTGGTTTTTTTGCCTGTAGATAACTCTGGGTTTGTTGACATGGAAAAATTTAAATCCAGCATAGATTCAAATACTATTTTAATATCCATCATGTTAGCCAATAATGAAGTAGGCTCTATTCAGTCTATTAAAGAAATGGTAAAAATTGCCAAATCTAAAAATAAAAATATTATATTTCACTGTGATGCTGTTCAAGGGCTGGGAAAGATTAGGGTTGATGTGAAGGATTTAGAAATTGATATGCTTTCGATATCCTCACATAAATTTTATGGCCCTAAAGGAGTGGGAGCATTGTATGTAAGAAAAGGGGTTAATATATATCCACTATTTTTCGGTGGTCATCAGGAAAAAAGTATAAGACCTGGAACAGAAAATGTAGTTTCCATAATAGCATTTGGCTATGCTTGTGATATGGCAAGAGAAAATTTAGAAAAAAATTATAAAATTTTAACCAATCTTAAAAAATTTTTTAAAGATATGTTATTTGAAAAATTAGATAAAATTGTAAATGTTAGAGTAAATAGTCCTGAAGAAAACTGTCTTCCCAATACATTAAATATATGCTTTAAAGGCATTGATAGTGAATTATTGATATCATTACTAAGTCAGCAAGGTATATATGTTTCTTCTGGTTCCGCGTGCACATCTGATAGCCTTGAGCCATCTCATGTACTATTGGCAATGGGTATACCGGAAAATTTAGCTCATAATGCAATAAGATTTTCTTTTGGTATTGAGAATAAGAAGAAGGATTTAATTTTAACTGTAAAAAAAATAAAAAAAATCATTTTAGAGAATAAACTTAATTTTAGCAAAGCCTAAAATTATACTAATAGAAATAGAAATATTAATAAGTAATAAAATAGATAAAAGATATGTTAGTAAAAAGCTATAAAATAATTGAGATACTCCCATGCCTTGTTGACCCCGAGAAAACAAGAGTAATTGCCATGATTTCTGAAGATGTAAGTGGAGTTTTACCTTATATAAATGCTATTGATAAAAATGCTATATATACCAAAAACGCAAATACATTGACCCTTCCTAAAAGTGAAAGACTTATTACCATCCACCCCAGAAAAATAGCTATAACCAAACTTAAAGATGAACAAGAAGCAAAAAAAATATTGGATGAAACTATTAAATTAATAAATGAAACCTTCAAAAAAAAATCTGAGATAAAGCCTGACTACGAGCGAAGAAAAAGGCCAAATTTTTTAGATATATATAAGTTACTGCCCAAAACTAATTGTAGAAAATGTGGTGAGCTGACCTGCTTTGCTTTTGCAGCTAAATTAGTAAAGGAGGAAATTGTTATTACCAGGTGCTCATCTATTTTTGAGTCTGGATATAAAAATAATCGTGAAAAAATTTTGAAAATTTTGCAGGGGTCAGGTTTTGAGATACCTGTGGATTTAAAATAGTACTATTTAATTTTTTTAATCTAATTTAATGATAAGATTTCTTAGAAGGGTAACTAGATTATACCTGTTACCTTACCTAAAAAGTATCTGAAAGCAATTCGATAATAAATAATTTATCAAAATAAAAATTTTTTATATTTGTAATTGCTTGTTTTTAACAAGCGAGATTTTTTTTGATATATTATGCGTATTTTTTGAAATATTGAAATTTTTTATTATAAATACCATATTTTTTAGAATAATGATATAATTTCAACTAAAAATTAAAAAAATAACAATTATTTACTATTTTTTTAAATTTTTGACAAATATTTATAAATTTTATTAATTTTAAGGGGTGACAGCTGTGAGAGAAATAGATTTACTTACTGAGTTTTCACAGAAGGCAGGAACAGAAATTGATCCAAAGAATATAAAAATTGACGATACTACCTTAAGAGATGGAGAACAAACTGCAGGGGTGGTATTTGCAAATGATGAAAAAATACATATCGCTAAAATGCTGGATAAAGTGGGAGTTCATCAGATAGAAGCTGGAATACCTACAATGGGAGGAAATGAAAAGGAAGCAATAAAAAAGATTGCTTCACTGGGCCTCAGCTGCAGTGTAATGGGCTGGAACAGGGCGGTAAAATCAGATATAGATGCTTCAGTAGAATGCGGCGTTGATGCGGTGGCTGTTTCCATATCTTCTTCCGATATACATATTGAACATAAGCTTAGAAAGAGCAGGGAATGGGTGCTGGAGAGTGTTAAAACCAGTGTAGATTATGCCAAGGGCTTTAATCTTTATGTGTCGGTAAATGCCGAAGATGCTTCCCGTTCCGATATGGAATTTCTTCTCTCGTTTGCAAGGACGGCAAGGGATGCCGGTGCGGACAGATTAAGGTATTGCGATACTCTAGGTATTCTTGATCCTTTTGAAACTTTTATGAGGGTAAAAAATATTATTGATATTATCGGAATAGATATTGAAATGCATACCCATAATGATTTTGGGATGGCAATTGCCAATGCTATAGCCGGCATTAAAGCAGGAGCAACTTATGTTAATACTACTATTAATGGACTGGGAGAGAGGGCAGGGAATGCCGCGTTTGAAGAATTGGTTATGGCTCTAAAATATATTGAGGGTGTGGACATGGGATTTAATACCACTCTTTTCAGAGCGCTGTCTGAATATGTAGCCGGGGCTTCCAATAGAATTCTTCCCACCTGGAAACCTATAGTGGGCGGAAATTTATTTGTTTATGAAAGCGAAAGTAAGGCCTCTGGTGTACTGACCAACCCCGAGACATATGAATTATTTAAAGAAAAAGATGTCGGTCTGGAAAGAAAAGTAATACTGGGAAAATATTCAGGAGTCAATACCATAATTTATAAACTCAATACACTGGGTTTTAAAATCAGCAGGAAAGAAGCAGAAGAATTAGTTGAAATTATAAGGAACAAAACTGTATCTCTTAAAAGGGCTCTTTTTGATAGTGAAATAATTGATACCTATAAATCTTATAAAGGCCGGTCAGATAAAAGCAAATCAGATAAAAAGGGAGGGAAATGATGGCAGTAGCAAAAAGTAAAAGATATGTAAATATTATAGATACAACTTTAAGAAATGGCGAACAAACAGCCGGGGTAGTTTTTTCCAAACATGAAAAAATTAGAATAACTAAAATGCTGGATGAAATAGGGATTCCGGAAATCGAAGTGGGGACTCCTTCGCTTGGGATTTTCGAAAGAGAAATAATTAAGGAAATTACAGAGGATAAATTTAACTGCAGGATATTTGTTTATTGTGAGGCTGAACCCGAAAACATAAAATATGCTGCCCGGTGTGGAGCTAAGAATGTGATTATAAACATCTCTACTTCTGATATACATCTTAAGGAGAAATATAAAAAAAACAGAACATGGGTTATAAATAAATTGAGGGAAACTATAAGAACTGCGAAACAGAATGATCTTAATTTTATCATAAGTGCTGAAGATGCTACCCGTACCGACCTTGAATTTCTATTAAAGTTAATCTCCATAGCCAAAAAAAAGGGAGCATACCGATTTAGGATTTGTGACACCGTAAGCAAATTTGATCCCTTCCAGACTTTTTTGTATATAAATACTATTTCCAGCGCCATAGATTTTCCTCTGGAAGTCTATAATCATAATGATTTTGGAATGGCAACCGCTAATGGGATGGCGGCGATAAGAGGCGGCGCATCGAGTCTTGTGGTCAGTGTAGGCGGCCTGGGAGAAGGTACCGGAAATGCGGCAATGGAGGAAATTGTAATGGCTCTAAGGTATCTTGAGAATATAGAGCTTGGAATAGAAACTTCGAAATTCAGGGAAATTGCTGAA
>VGAU01000167.1 GCA_016870675.1 Actinomycetota bacterium
AGTAGTAACCATACATGATTTAAGTTTTTTGATATTTCCAGAATACCATACAAAAGAAAATTATGAACTGGTTTTAAGTAATCTTATTTACCTTAATTCAAGACCAGATATGGTAATTTGTGATTCCCGGCAGACCAAAAAAGATGTAATTAAGTATTTTCATGTACCTGAGGAAAAATTAAGAGTGGTTTACCTAGGTGTAAGTGACAGCTTTAAGGAAGAAATAGACTCAAATTTTAGAAAAAAGATATTAGAAAAATATGGATTAACAGGTAAGTACCTGCTTTGTGTAGCATCTATTGAGCCCAGAAAGAACTTTTTAAGGATAATAAATGCATTTAGTGAGTTTATAAAGAAAGAGGAATATAAGGAGTATAGCCTGGTTTGTGTTGGTGGTAAGGGATGGAAAAATACAGAAATCTATTCTCAGGTAAAAAAAAAGAATTTAGAGAATAAAATAAAATTTTTAGGATTTATAGAGGAATGTGAGCTTGCACCCATATATAACCAGGCTGAAATATTTTTATACCCTTCGTTGTATGAAGGTTTTGGTCTGCCGGTTCTTGAGGCTATGGCCTGCAAGGTCCCGGTTATAACCTCAAATGTATCCTCGCTTCCAGAGGTGGCAGGCAATGCTGCAATTATGATTAATCCATACAGTGAAAAACAAATATATGAAGCAGTACTTCATTTAGTAGAGGATGAAAATAAAAGAAAGCAATTGATAAATATGGGTTTAGAAAATATTAAAAAATTTAGCTGGGAAAATACAGCCAAACAGGCGCTAAATATATATCAACAAATCTATAAAAAATACAGGAATAGAGAAAATATAAATGAAATGGATAGTTAAAAAATTATGATTCTGGAAGATAAAATAGAATGTGGGGAAGTGATACCACAACCTGAGTCTGTAAGTTTAACCTCTTTAGAAGTAGCAGTATGAGTGGTAAATTTCCAAAGTTTTTTGGGCAGTTTTTACCCAGTTAAATTTTTTAGCCTGATAAAGTGATTTTTCTTTAAGTTCTTCAATTATCTTCTCATTTTTAAGGACGTATAATATTTGCTTTGATATCTCTTTATGGTTATTAGGTGGAATCAGGATTCCAGCATCTCCAACTACTTCTCTAAGGGCTGAACAATTTGAAGCTATTACTGGAAGTCCACAAGACATAGCTTCAAGTGGGGGCAGGCCAAAGCCTTCAAATATAGAAGGGTAAACAAAAAGTTCTGCCTGATTATATATTTGTAGGAGATCCTCATCCGGAACTCTTCCTAAAAAAAGTATATCTTCTTTATAAGGGCTAAGCTCTCTTTCTTTATAAGTAGCTTCGCTTTTCCATCCTGTTCTTCCAACAATAACCAGCTGGAGATTTTGGAGCTGGATATCTTGAGGGTCAGGGTAACCATCTGCAGGGCCGTTTGTACGGGCAGCCTTCCCTTTGATGTTATCTTTTAGCAAATTAAATGCTTTTATAAGTGTGGTAAAATTTTTTCTGGGCTCTATAGTTCCAACAGAAAGGATATATTTTTTATCTATTTTATATTTTTTAAGCACACTTTTATATTTTTCTTTTTCTAGTAGCTTTTTAAATAGATTATCTGCTGCCAGGTAAACTACCTCTATTTTGTCTGGATCTATCTTAAAGAAATTAACAATATCATTTTTTGTGCTTTCTGAATCCGCAATTATTTTCCTTGAGATCTGTGCATTTTTTTCGACTTCCCGGTTATATTTTTTTATAAACCAGTCAAAGTTAAATTCGGGGAATCTTATAAAAGCCAGGTCATGGATGGTCAAAACGATGTTTTTGTTTAAGGTGGGTGGAATAAGATAATCAGGACAATGTAATATATCAGCTTTGAAACCCAGAAATTCAATGGGAGGAAATTTAAGTCTGTTCCACAGGTCAAGTTTTTTTTGTGGAGTCCTATAGAACTTCAGTTCAATCTTATTATTTTCAAAATCTTTCTTGAGATTATACGCAATTTCAAGGTACCTGGCGGAAGTATACCTTCCGGTTAAAACATAAGTATTTTTATTATCGATTTCCAGCAGGCTTCGGATCAGGTTTATTATATATCTGCCGGCACCGATATCCGGTCCATGATTTAACAGAGTGGATATATCAATTCCGATTCTAAAAATTCTGCCTGTCATTGTATTTTATCTATAAATTTATGTACTGAGGTAGGTTCATATTCTAATTTACCGTGTAGTATATTTTTAAATAAATTGGTTTCCATTTTAAATTTAGTATTTTTTAAATTCACCAGATAATTAACATATAATCCATATCTCTCATTTCCCATAAGAGCAAATAACCTGCGGTAAGAGTGATGAAGATTCTCAATGGAATAAATCGGTTCATTTCTTGCAATGTCAAAATAGATGCTTTCTCCCCAGCTATATTTAGTGATATCAGTGTCAAATATCTGCCTGGAAAACTGCATATAATTTCTTTCTTTCTTGAGATATTTAAGGTTTCTTTTAAAATCCTTCATTATTTTTCTAGCAGTTGTCTTTAGGTTGATATCTTTTAAGTTTTGTTTTTGAATATCAAGTTCAATGGACATAATTCTTTTAAGGTTATGCAGCTCAGCATTTTTATAGGCGGTTTTTAAAAGATTTAACTTTTGATAATAATATTTTCTCTGAAAAGCGGTTGCTTCATCTCTGAAGCTGTGTGCATATCTGTGATAACAGATTGCAGATGGGCAAGACCTGAATTTATATCCATGAAGATTTGCCCGATAGCAAAAATCCGCATCTTCGTAGAATAAGAAAAAGGTAGGGTCCACAGGTCCAACCTTATTTTCATAAAAAGCATCACGCTTTATCAAGCAGGATACAAAGGATACCCCAAAAATATCTTCGGTTTTATTATACTGGCTCAAGTCTAATTGTCCCAGCCCATAATGACCTATATAAAAGCTGTTATCCAGGTAAATACCCACGCTTTCAAGAAAATCTTTCTGATAATAAAATTTAACTTTTGGAGCCACACCCAAATAAGTGCTCTCAAGACTGTTGATGGAGTTTACCATTTGTTCAAAGGCGTCGTGATTATAGCTTACATCAAAATTTGATATTACGATAAGATCCGAATTTGCATATTTTAAAGCCTGATTTATACCTTCTCCCAGACCAAGATTTTTTTTAGAGTATATTATTTTTATGTCTTTAAAGTCTTTTTTTATATCCTCCAGAACATTGTAGGTGGAGTTATTGTCGAAGATAATGATTTCAATATTTTTATGGGTCTGGGTTTTAATTGAGTCCAGGCATTCCTTTAATATGGGATAAGTTGAATTGTAGTTGACAATGATTACTGACACATCTTTGCTCAGATGTGGCTTATATCTATCAATATATGGTTTAGCTGTAATATCTGAATCTTTTAAATTAAGCATCTTTTTAATGATCTGGTGATATTGTTTTACACTATTTTCCCAGGTAAATCTTTTTGAATATTCTCTGGCTTCTGCCCCCATTTCTTTTCTTAATTTTGATTTATTTACCAGAATTTCTAATTTTTCTATAAATTCCTTTTTATTTTTTACTATAAAACCAGTTTTTCTATTTTGAGAGATTTCTGAGTGGGCACCAATATCATAGCAAAGAGTTGGCCTTTCAAAACTATGTGCTTCCGCAATAGGCAGGTCGAACCCTTCCCAGCGAGAGCAGGTAGTATAGATATCACAGGATCTGTAAATTAAGGGCATGAGTTCCTCGGGGGCGTTGCTTATAGATAATATTCCCTGGTTTTTAAGCAATTCTTCATCATTTTTTGAACCATACCCGACAGTTAGTAGCTTAATACTTTTATGTTTTTTAGAAATGTTCTGGTATATACTTATAAGCTCGGCAAGTCCCTTATAAGGCTGATTGGTAAGGTTTAATCTTCCTACAAATAACAATAAAATATCTTCAGGACTTATTCCTATTTCATTTCTGAAATTATTGATCTCTTCCTCGCCAACTATTTCTTCCTTGTAGTGGTCACATCCGTTGTATATAAAGGTTGCTTTTTCTCTTAAATTTTTGGGCAGGCAATTAAGCAGATACTTAGACACGGTTACAATTTTATCTGCTTTCTTAAAATAGGAGAGATTTTGGCTAATCTCCATATATTTATATCTTAGTCTTCTCTTTAAGGGCAGTCCACTTACTGATATTATTCCATGGTCAACAACTAAAACCGGTTTATTTAACCTTGGTATTAAGCTATAAAATGGGAATGATTGTATTATA
>VGAU01000168.1 GCA_016870675.1 Actinomycetota bacterium
CAATTAATCCTGACTAAAAGTTTATAACTATCTATTCTGCCAATAGCCTTGTCCATTAATAACAACAGTATAAAAATAAAATAAAATTTAACAGCAAGTATTATCTCTCCCCTGATAAAATATATGTTTTGCCAGCCGCCTAAATACAGGATATTTAAAATTATAATCAAGAAAAGAACAATCATATAAGCCGAAATCTTTTCAACAATTTTCCCTAAACCTATTCCTTCTTTACCTATATCTATCTCGGTAGATAAGTAGCTCTTTCTACTTATGCCTAATAACTTTAATTGCAAAAACAATGAAATAAAAAATGTTATAAAGCCCAGGGGCTGTAAAATTATATTCCAGTACTGATACTGAGAATTTACAATTTCCTTTAAGCTTAATGTCTTACTTATTAAAACAATACTTACAGTACTAAATAAAATAGGGAGCAAAAAAGAAAGTAAAATTAATACTTTCTTACTGGCTTCACTAAATATAGCACTGTAAGAGGTCCTGCTTGAATTAAAAAATAATATAATTATCAGTCCTATATAGAAAGTTATTGCAACCAGTAGGCTGTAGTCCATTTCTATCAAAACCAGACTTGCAGTAATGGGAACCGCACTCCACATTAAAAAAGAGAGTAAAAAAATAAAAAAAGTCCAGATATTTATCTTACTGTCCCTGGCCAAATATTTAAAGAATCTAATCAGGGGAAAACCAGCACCCCTTATTCTAGTTATTCTATATCCCCTTCTAAGCTCGATACGAGCTGTAAACTTATTGCCTATATACTCACATATATATAAATTTACCAGTAATACTGCAAAAATATAAAACATTTTTTTAAAAACAAATAACATAATGCCCCGCTACTATGTACTTATTATTTCACCCGGGCTTATATCCAGGCTTGCTAAAATTAAATTAATATCTTCTAACCTGTTCCCCTTCAGTATCTCCTCACTCAAAATAAGACTATTAATTGAAGGTCCCTTTACTATTAACAAATTTATATTACTTTTTTCAACTTCAATATAAATTTTAAAAAGACCATGCGGGCACTCAATGCCGTACGATACTGCTTCAGATTGAAATTCTATACGAGATAAATTTATTCTCTTTATAAAAGCTCCTGAAGGGAATTTATTTATAATTTGACTTATTATTTTAAGAGATTGAAATATTTCATTAAATCTGATTAAAACCCTATCCAGACAATCCCCTGTCCTGCTTATAGGTACTGTAAATGAGAAATCTTTATATGAAATAAAATCTTTATCTTTCCGTAAATCATATCTAATACCTGAAGCTCTTAAATTTGGACCTGATATACCATAATCTAAAGCAATTTCTTTACCAATAATCCCAATATTCTTTAATCTCTCAATAACCAAAAAATCATCCATTATTATCTTTTCAATTCTTTTTATATTTTTATATAAGATTGGTAAGCTTTTCCTGACACTGTACATTTTTTCTTTACTTATATCCTTCTTTACTCCACCTATTCTTATAAAATTGGGAACAATTCTGGAGCCTGTAACAGTCTCTATGAGTCTTAAAACCCGTTCCCTTTCCAAAAGAGAAAGATTATAGGCAACATCATACCCTAAAATATTACAGATATTTGAAATGAAATAAACGTGGTTTGATATTCTATATAGCTCACATAGAAGCATTCTGATATACCTGGCTCTTTCAGGTACTTTTAGCTGCAGTAATTCTTCAAAAGCGCTGCAAAGACAAATTTCCGGAAATATGCCTGCCTTCCAGTCAAATCTGCTGATATAGGCTATAAGATTATAAATCTCTAAACCTTTATAATAATCTTTACCAACAACCCTGCTGATATCGATATCGACATAAGCTTCCTTAACTACGTCACTATCAGTAGAAATATTTAAATCAAAACAATCCAGACCATCCAGGCTCTGACAAAAAATTTTAATATCAGAGTTTTCAGAAATTAACTTACTTCTATCCCTGTAAAAATTAACCGCTTCATAAAATTCCCCCACGACGTTAACAATCTCAGTACAGCCATTTTCCAGTTCTTCCCCGGATATTTCTATTTTTATCAGAACAGAAAAATTATTAACAAATGATGTAAGGTTTATTATTAGAAAGTTTTTTTCAATACTTTTGTAAGTAGCTGCACTTTGAAAACTATTTACTTTAAGTTCAGAATTTTCATTTAACTCTTTTAAAGCCTGGTAAAGATTCTCTTTAGATACTTCTATTAAAAGATCCTGTCCGGCTTTAAAAATATTTTTTATTTTATCCTTTAGAATAAATTCTATATTTTTCTCTATTCCCTCCATAAACATAAACTTTGGAGGAGAATAGATTCTATTATAAATATTATTAATCATTTACATAAATAAAATTTAAAAATTACTATCTATATTATTATTGATCTCTGCCTGAAAATCTTAAAATAGCATGTATAAACGCTTCCGGTCTGGGAGGGCAGCCTGGAACATACATATTTATTCCTACTTTATTCTGGAACTGGTTTAACAGTTTGCTCTCCGATTTAAATAAATTTTCATTTAAGACACAGCTTCCCACCGCAATTATCCATTTTGGGGAACTCATCCTGTCATAAATATTTAAGACCCTGGTTACACCTTTTTTATTATAAAAACCCTGGATCACCAATATGTCGGCATCTTCAGGGGTGCTGACGAAATTTACACCAAATCTTTGAATATCATATAACGCTCCCTGGGTTGCAAATATTTCCTGTTTACAACAACCAAATCCTGCAACCAGTATATTCAAGTTACTTCTAGCAAGAGAAGACATTCAGATAACTCCTAACTTATAATCTTTGATTTGACTAGATATATAACCATTAATATAAGATAAAATACTATACCTATGATTAAATACAGATTTAAATCTGGTGCTAGATCTCTGCTGTAATTAAAAACAGCAAAGATAAAGAATATAAAAATAATTATAATTATAAATACTGTACCCAGGATAAAAATATTTTTTAGCTGATAGGGTTCCTTTTTATAACTAAATATATCTGAAGACCTGGTAGGAAAATTTTCTTTTTTTAATTCTATATTGTTTCTTCTTCCAGTCTTATGTGTCAAAGCGCGCGATAACAAAAAAAACATTGCAAATATAAATGTTATTACAGCTATAAATAGGGTGAAAGCTATGATGTTATTAATATAAGCAGCAATAGATTCTTCCGGCATTATAATTTCCTGTTTTATATTTCCTATCTCTTTACTATTTTTGAATTTAAACTTTATCACAATTACACTGCTACTTCAATTAATAACACTAAATATGTAAAGGCTTTGAGCAGCGTAAAATTTTGGGATTTTGCCTAAGACTTAACGCTAACTTTTTTTACTATTTTTAAATTTAAACTTTATCTCGATTATACCGTCACTTTAATTAATAAAATTGACGATTTTAATAATTTATATTTTTTAAAAAAATATAATATAATAATTCAAGATGAGATTAAGAAAATTTTTAAATGGTAAGGAAAAAGTAAAAAACATCGGGATCTTTTCCTGGTCAATAATCGGGTTTCTTTTAATTATCGCGCTTTTCTTTTATCTCATATACCTTATAAGACTGGCAATAATCCCTTTAATTATAGCTATAATCATTGCTTATCTCTTGGCTCCACTTGTAGCACTTCTGCAAAAAAAAATTCGCAGAATATTTGCAATCACAATAGTTTATATTGTTTTTATAGGAATTATTTTTGTAATGTTTTTCTTTATTATACCCGTAATTATTGACCAGTTCAGGACATTCATAGATAAGTTTCCATCATACATGGATAATTTTGCTGGTATCATAAACGAATTTATAAGCAAAAGCCCTTTTATTAAAAGTATCGAGAATATAGTCGGTAAGGAAATAATGCCAATAGATGTCAGCGGTATTACCCAATATCTTATCAACAGGATTAATTTAGAAGAAATTGATATCTTCCAGCGAGCTGCTACCGTTGGCAGGTTAGCATTCAATATGGTTCTATACCTCGTAGTCGCACCGCTTTTTGGAATATACATTCTTAATTCCTCAGATAGAATGAGGGATACGTTTTTTAAAGCACTGCCCAGGAAATATAAAATCCAGGCCAATATAATACTGGATAGGATTAATAAAGTTATCGGAAAGTATATCAGGGCACGAATATCAATATCTTTTCTTGTCGGAATACTATGTACAACTGTTCTTCTGATATTGAAAGTAGATCTGG
>VGAU01000169.1 GCA_016870675.1 Actinomycetota bacterium
CATGGAAACAAACACCACTTGAAATCATAGAATCTATAGATATGTTACGTGTTTTGGAATATGGAAATAAAGTAAAAATGGTTTTCACAGAATATGATACTTATAGTGTTGATACAAAGAAGGACTTAGAAAAGGTTGAGAAAAAAATGAAAGAAGACAAATTATGTAAAAAATATATGGAGGAAATAAAAGCTATTAAAAAAACATGAAAGAAGAGGATATTAGAAATAGGAAAGCGTTTAATCATTATTTAAAAATGGTAAGTAGGGATGTAGATAATTACTTTTGTGTAGATAATTTTATTAAAATAAATTGTCCAGCATGCAGCGGAGAAAAATTTACTAAGGCTTTTACAAAAGATCTATTTACATATGTCCTTTGCAATCAATGCAGGACACTTTTTGTAAATCCCAGGCCACAATATGAAGTTCTGAATCAATTTTATGCTAAATCACCCTCTACTAAGTATTGGGTTAAATACTTTTTTAAACCAGTTATGGAGGCACGAAGGAATAAAATATTTAAACCAAGGGCTGAACAAATATCACAAAAATTTCCGGAATTTAAGAATGGTAGGATTGGTGATATAGGAGCAGGATTTGGATTATTTCTAGAAGAATTAAGGAAAATATGGGGTAATGCAGAGTATGTTGCAATAGAACCTTCAGTAGAAATGGAAAAAATTTGTCGCGAGAAAGGACTCATAGTTATCCCGGATATGTTGGAAGACATAAAAGATTGGAATGAAAAATTTGATGTATTAACATCATTTGAATTATTTGAACACTTATATAATCCACACAATTTTTTAAAAAAAGTTAATAAATTATTAAAAAAAGGTGGATATTTTATAATGACAACATTAAATGTTCAAGGGTTTGATATACAATTGCTCTGGGAGCAATCGAAAAGCGTCTCTCCACCTCACCATTTAAATTTTTTCAACCCTGATTCTATTAGGTGTTTAATGGAAAAAAATAATTTTCAGGTAATTAGTATAAAAACACCTGGGAAATTAGATTGGGATATTGTTGAAGGAATGGTCAAAAATGAGAATATTAAATTAGATAGATTTTGGCAGCTTATAATTGAAAAGGATGATAAAACAAAAGATCAGTTTCAGCAATGGTTGGTGAAAAATAATTTATCATCACATATGATGGTGGAAGCAAAAAAACTTTAGTAGAAAGAATTAACATTGTGAAAATATTGATAGCGGTTTACCCTTTTTTAATAGATACCCCAATAATTAAAAATTTCAAATTTGTTAACAATCCTTGGGAAAGAAGACCCTCTGCAGATGAACTAGAAAAAGAATTGGTAACAGGTAAATATGATGGGTTAATAGTTGGGACAACCGAGGTAAAAAAGTCAATTGTTGAAAAGATAGATTCTCTTAAGGTTATCTCGAGAGTTGGAGTAGGTGTAAATAATGTTGATGTAGAATTTTTTAAGGAACATGGTGTTTTAACAACAAATACACCATTTGGACTAACAAATTCAGCAGCAGAAATGGCAGTGGCATTGATATTGGCTGGTATAAGACGGCTGGTAAATTATAATGATATGGTTAAAAATAAAAGATGGGATCGTAAATTTAGTTTAAGCCTGGCTGATGCAACTGTTGGAATTGTTGGATATGGAAATATAGGAAAGAGAGTTGCAATTTTATTAAAAGCTTTTGATTGTAATATCGTATTGAACGATATTAAAAAGGATCTTGCTATTTCAGATACAATGGGTTGGAAATTTGTTGGTAAAAAAGAATTATTAAAAAAGTCAGATATTATTACATTGCATATACCATTAAATGAAAATACAATAGATTGGCTTTCTTTTGAGGAATTAGAGAATTTAGAGAAGCCAGTAGTAATTGTAAATACAGCACGTGGCGGTATAGTAAATGAACAGGCAATTTATGAGTATTTAAAAAGCCACAATGATAGCTATTACTGCTGTGATGTGTATGTTAAGGAGCCATATAATGGAAAATTAATAGAATTGGAAAATGTATTATTGACACCACATGTAAGTACATTTACTCTGAGTTCAAGGCGACAGGCAGAGCAATTGGCAGTTGAAAATTGTTTAGAAGTTTTATCAGGAGAGCCATGTAATTATATTGTTAAAAGTAATTAGTTATTTGAATGAGAATTAAAGTATTATTTGTTATGATAATATATGTCAATATGAAATTAAAAATAATTATAAAATAAGGATTTTAAAAAAGATTAATGATAAAGGCTCTATTATTTGATTTTGATGGTGTTATTTTAGAATCAGCAGATATCAAAACAGATGCATATCGAAGATTGTTTGAAAGTGAATATCCTGATAAAGTAGAGGATTTTATAGAGTATCACGCTGTTAATGTAGGAATATCCAGATATGTAAAAATTCAATATTTTTATGAAAAAATTTTAGGGGTTAGATTAATTGAGGAAAAAAAGAAAGAATTAGTAAATGACTTTTCACAGATCGTTTTAAAAGAAACATTGAATGCTTCTTTTGTTAAAGGAATTCCTGAATTTTTAGAAGAGAATTATAAAAAATTTCCTTTATTTATTGTTACAGGCACACCGAATGAAGAAATTAATTTAATAATTAAAAAAAGGAAATTAGATATTTATTTTAAAGAAATGCATGGTTCCCCTATGGATAAAAGAGAAATTATAAATGATATAATATGTAGATATAAATGGAATCCGGAAGAGATTGTTTTTTTTGGAGATGCGCAATCTGATTTGCGGGCAGCAGAAGAAACGGGTGTTATATTTGTTGCAAGAATAACTGGTAATTCTAAAACTCTTGAGAATTGTAAATATAAGATCAGGGATTTTCAAGGATTTAAAATAAAAGATTTATCTATAAGAGGTGATAAGACGTGAAGGCAATAGTGTTTGGAGGCTCTGGTTTTATAGGAAGTCATGTGGCAGATGAATTATTGAAACGGGGTTATGAGACAATAATTTATGATAAAATTCTATCACCATATTTACAATCAGGGCAGAAGATGATAGTTGAAGATATTCTTGATATTGAAAAAGTAAAACAAGCTGTGAAAGGCTGCGATTATGTATATAACTTTGCCGGAATTGCAGATTTAGATGAAGCAAAGGAAAAACCATTAGAGACAGTTAATTTAAATATACTTGGCAATATTAATATTTTAGAGGCATCAGTAAATTCAAAGGTAAAGCGTTTTGTCTATGCAAGTTCAATTTACGTATATAGTCAGAAAGGAGGGTTCTATCGCTGCAGTAAGCAAGCATCTGAAATATATATTGAGGAGTACAATAGATATTATGGATTAAAATATACTATTTTACGATATGGATCATTATATGGACCCAGAGCTGATAAATGGAATCCTATATATCGATATTTAAACCAAGCCCTTGAAGAGAAAAATATTAAATGCAATAATCCCGAAGAGGTAAGAGAGTATATTAATGTAAAAGATGCAGCAAAACTTAGTGTAGATATTTTAGATGAGAAATTTGCAAACAGACATATTATTTTATCAGGGCATTATCGTATTAAGGTTAAGGAAATGATGCTGATAATCAAAGAGATTATGAATAATGAAATTGGAATTGAATTTATTGATAAGGAAAGAGGGGAAGATCATTATAAATATGCACCGTATTCATATCAACCAAAGATTGGTGATAAGTTGTTAAGTAATTGTTTTATTGATATTGGGCAGGGCTTATTAGAATGTTTGGAGGAAATAGAAAAGACTATATTAACAGAGAAAGATGAAAAATGATATTTGCTTTATTTTTAGGACAGGAAGGTAGTATCGCTTTTCCCGGTAAGAATGTTTATCCAGTATTAGGCCGTGCATTAATAAATATCTACTATTAGCAGCATAAATTTAAAATCAATTGATAAAGTTTATGTGTCCAGAGATTCAAAAAAGATTAAAGAAATCAGCCTTGGATTTGGAGCTGAAATCATTGACCACCCTGATTATCTTTGTACAAAGGAAGCGCTAGGAGAAGATGCGTATGTGCATGGTTATAATTATAAAAGAAAAAATTCTCAGAGAAAATTCTGGTTATTAGCAAATAATTCAAATTAGATAAATAAAAAAATGATTAAAAAAATGGTAAAAAAATTGTTTAAACTGATGGGAATTGATAAGAAGTATTATTGGAGATTTATTTTCAATATAAATACCAAAATGTTATTAGCGGCTTTAGGAGAGCAAGGATATAAAAATTTAA
>VGAU01000170.1 GCA_016870675.1 Actinomycetota bacterium
TTCTGATAAAGCTAAGGTTGACTGGCAGTTTACTGCAGATGATGCCAGGGTAAAACTTAAGAGGCTTTACCCTATATTATTATCTTGACATGATACTAGTTTTGACGGAGAGAATGACTGTGATGTATACTTCAATACATTATATTTCTTTATATATTCAGATTCAGTTGATTCAGGGAATATAGAAACAGCTAAATATGCGGAAATTATAGAATTTAATCCTTATGAAACTAAAGAAACAATAGAAACAACCCCTCCAGTCATGGAAGATGAAAATGTGACTATTGAAGCTGAAAATAGGTATCTTAGCGAAATAACTGGTATTGTAAAAGGTATAAACGCTGTATATGAAGACTTCAGGAATTCTATTAACGATTATAATAAAGGCTTCTTAACTCTTGAAGGTATTAAGGTTGATAGTATTGAATTTTATGCAGGGATTTACACCGCAGTATATGCTTTTGATTCGTTAAAAGCTCCGGTCCCGGAAAGTTTTTCTGTGTTTAACCGGTATTTTTCAAAATACATATTAGAATGGAAAAAAACTGCAGACCATATGAAGAATTTTATCAAATCTACGAGTAATAAAGATATGCAAAGTGAACTAGAGGCTGCCTTTGATTGTATCAAAGCCGCTAATGGATACATGGAGGCAGTAAATGCAGAACTTAATAAATTAAAACAATAAATAAAAGAAAAGGAATCTTTATATTTCTTATAGTACTAAAAACTAGACTTTAAAAGGAGATAACTATGCCAGGAAAAGTAGTGGGAGGAATTTCTGGGGTGGATATAATTGGTGGTCAGCTTTTTATTGGACTTAGGCACATAAAGAAATCTCTAATTGCAGGTGCCGAATTGGTAACAGAGGAAAACAAAAAAAGAGTCTTAAGTGCTATAAGATGGGGGGCTGCTGGTGGATTATTACTTGGCCCTCTTGGGGGAGTGGCTGGGTTAGTTTTTGGTGGGAGGACGAAAGAAGTATGCTTTGCTCTTTATTTAACTGATGGCAGAAATTATTTAATTACTTCTGACCCTCAAACCTTTCAAGCAATAAAAGCTATGTCTTTTAAAAAGCGTTATCATAATAAATTTGAGTGAACAGGAGTATTTATGAAAGCTAAAATAACTCGCTATTTAATACCTTTATTAACCTTGACAATAATTATAACTTTTTGTTCTTTCTCCTGCAGCCCACCAGGTCCAGCTAAGCAAGCTATAAGAAGAACCGGCTCAAGAAACAATTGAGGAGAGCCCTATTGAAGAGCCTGAAGAGGAACCAGCTGAAGAAGTTGTAGTAGAGGAACAGGTTGCTGAACAGCAGGAAGAGGAAAAGGGCGAAGTAACAATACCTTCTGAAACCAAAGAAACAACCACGACAACCCAGACAACAACCACAGTTGCACAAACCACAACAACTGCTAACAATTCAAATAGTGTTCTAGACCAGATAATGTCAAAGGCAATACAAGATTGGCCAAACGATTCTGAGATGCAAAACTATCAATATAAGAAGCAAGTGGAAGCATATAATCAGGTATGTAATCTTCCTAATTCAGATAATTTTAATGCAGATATACTTGCTAAAGCTCAAATTGATTGGCCAGATGATTATGAAATGCAGCTATATCAATATAATAAACAACTAGAAGCGTATTTTGAGGTAATGGGATTACCAAATACTGGTGATTATCATAAAGAAATATTAAATAAGGCTCAGCAAGACTGGCCTAATGATTATGAAATGCAGTTGTATCAATACAATAAACAACTGCAAGCATATAATGAAATTCAACAACTATCCAACACAAGCAATTACAATGAAGATGCATTAAACAGAGCTAGAAGCGATTGGCCAGACGATTATGAAATGCAACTTTATCAATATCATCAAGAAGTTGGTTAATATAATAGTAGGGGGTTTAAATGATAAAACTAATAAAAATAATAATTTCTGTAATATTGGTCGCAGTTATAGTTGTCTTTCCGTTTATGGCTTCTAAGTATATAAATTTTAAATTTGATAAAAATCTAAAAGCAAATATTGAGGCAAGTATATCAGAAGAAAAATCAACTTATGATTATAAGAATATGTTAGATTTAGCTAATTTAAATTTTGAAGCCAATGAAAAAAATGCTGATTCAGCACCTAAGCAAAGTGTTGTTGCTTTATGGGGAATAAGAGATATGCAGTCAATATTAATTACAGAAAATAGTGAAATTATAAACCAGAATTATGATTTATCTTATAGCATAGCTAGATATAATAATAATCAAATTATTAAAAGTAATGAAATTTCTATTATTCTTTTTTACATGCTTCTTTCATTATTAATTATTATAGTGTTTGGAATTTTATTGTTTATATGGAGAGCAGAATTAAAATTGGATCGTCTTAAGAGTTTTTAGACAAATGTTTTATGTACTATTACCGTTTATTATAAATCTGGACCTAGTAGTGAGGCCCAGGGACTTGAGCCTAAAAATTCTGATGGAAATGGAAACTGCACCTGGTCCTGGAAGGTAGGAAGTAGAACCACACCTGGAGATTGGAAAATTGTACTAACTGCTGAAGGAGTGGGACAGATAGAAACTTATTTTACTGTAACGGAATAAAATTATTATAATGTTAAGGATTACACCATGAACACAAAAATAAAATTTATAATCCCTATCTTATCTTTAGTTTTAATTTTCAGCTTTGCATTGGCTTGTAATGGTGCTAGTGACCAAAAAGAAAAAGAGTATACCACTGAATATAAGCTGGCTGTAATTGATAAAGGCGGGTATTTAGAAGAAGATGATCCTGTAGTTTCTGAGTATAAAATAGTATTAGATAGCTTAAAATCCAAAGTCATAAATGATGAGGTAGAAATAGCAGATACAGTGGTAAAAGCTCAGGAGATTTTAAGGGAGGACCACCAAATAAACTTGACCATATTAAAGATTATGAAAGACCTGGACACTTCCATTCCTGAAGGTGTGGAAAATCTAGATCTGGTGGAGATTGCTTCAGTTTATATAGTACTTTTGGTAAGTGGGTAAGGTTTAAAAATCTTTATCTATAAATATCATATTGCATTAAAAAGCTATTTTTATTTCAAATCATTAGATCATTGAACAAATTATAAGCGAATAAATGATTTTAAAAACAAATCTGATATATAAATATGTATCCCCGCCCATTTTCTTCGCTTCTAGGAGCATTTCAGCGCTTCATATTTTAATTTTTTAACTATCCAGTTAAAAATTGCTAAAAGAAAGAATTTTTCTTGATGTGGGTTTACCTTTTTGCTATATTTATAATTGCCCTTAGATCAGGAGGCAACTTTCAGAAACTACTGAAATTTGCAAACGAAAGAATGTAATAAGTAGGTTAAATTTCTGAAAAATCCCTTAGAAAAGTTCTAAGGAAGGAACCCAAGATACTAAGTAGCCTAAGGCTTAAAAACTATAGTTAGAGATAACTTGGGGTTTATTTTTTCTTAAAGAATTATTTTATATGTCTTCTATAACTTTTTACTGTATAACGACTGAGCTCACCTGCCGCCAACAGGGTAGGCACAAAACTTTGGAAAACCACCAAACTTTGATGGGGGCATAGAATTTTGTAAAACCGCCACGCTGTTGGCGGTCAGGTGCATCGATAGGTTAGGCCAATAGCTTCTAAAAGGAAATATTTTATTTGTTATCGCCTGATATTAAAGAGCTTGCGCAAACTGCCTACTTTTCCTTCGTCTGTATCACCGTCCCCTAGGTCCCGCTCTGCCATTGTGGGCAGTTTTCTTTTAGTTTTCAATCTCTATTAAACCATAATAGATCAGTTGAATTTGGATCCCCATTATAATTTATTGTTATTTCTTCTCCGCCTTTAATTAATCGTATTGCATAAAAATCAATAACTTTTTCTTTTATCCGTTTAAAATAAGAAGCATTGGGATTATATGAATGGTTATATAATGATCCAAACCCTAAAGCAATAGCCATTTCTTGCGAATCTTCTTCAAAGCTAAAAGCGTAATTATTCAATACCGTTTTTTTCATAATTCGCCATTCTGCCATAGAGATTACAATTACTGGAGTAGTTTCAATTAATTCCCCTGGCTGAAAAATTTTATTTGCGAACACTCCACGATCCATTATCTGTGATTTATCAATGTAAAGAGAAGAGAAT
>VGAU01000171.1 GCA_016870675.1 Actinomycetota bacterium
CCTGTGTATCACTACCCCTTAACATATTATTTTTCAGATACTTTTTCTGGTGAGGCAACGAATGGTCTTTCGAATACTTTTTTAAATGAGGCAACAGGGAATGAATTTTTGTTTACTCAACTTTTTTTATATTGTATACTTTTAAAACAATATAAAAAAATGTACTGTTAAGTGATTTCAGAGACTAATTTTTAACCTTTATGTCAATAAGCGCTAAAGAAAGCATAAATAAATTAAACAACGAAGTTAAAAACTGTAAAAAGTGCCTTGATTTAGTAAAAACCCGAAAACAACCTGTACCAGGGACTGGCGCACCTAAAGCAAATATAATGGTGATAGGTAATTATCCCCTGGCCAATGGTGCTGAAGAAAGAGGTATTCCCTTTACCGGCGATGATCAGGGTAAATTCATTAGAAAAATATTTGATGAAACTAAACTATCTCTGGTTAAAGATACCTATATCACCTACCTGGTTAAATGTACACCAAGGAGAACCACAAAAAAAGAGAGCAGTTCTTTAGTAGAAGCTACTGAACCACTCAAAAAACATATAAATAACTGTATCTTATTCCTCACCAAGGAAATCTCTATAATTACCCCTCATATAATTGTCTCACTGGGACTTAATGTATCCAATATTATCCTGCAGAAATTCTTTTCCATTGAAAAAAAATATAGAAATATGGAAAAGATACATATGAGAATATTCGAAAATCCATCATTTAAGCTTGTTCCATTTTTTGACCCCCAGGATGTTATTATAAGCGGTACCATTACTGAAGAAAGATATAGAAGGGACTTTGAGTCTTTGTCTAAATTTTTAAAAATAGTTTAAGGATTTAATCTTCAACCAGATATATTTTCAGTTTTCTTTTACCATACCTGAAGCATTCTTCTAAAGATTCAAAGCATAGATCAATTCTGCTGCCCTTTATCCGCCCCCCGGTATCAGCGGCTAAAGCTTCGCCGTAGCCAGGTATATAAAGTTTTGTACCCAGAGGTATAACTCTTGGATCTACAGCAACTATTCCCTTTCGGGCTCTCAGCCCTATTGCTGTAATTCCATTTCCATTTATATCATTGCCTCCCAATCCAAAAGCATAGTATGCTGTGGCTACCATATCCCATTCTCCAACCAACACGAGCCCGGGAGGCTGAACTTGTGCTATCCTTTTTTTTATTTCACTTAAAAGACCCTGGATTTCTGCTTTTTCTCCCTTCACTTCTTCCAGAAGAACTTTATTTTCCTCCATACTTTTTAATAGCTGCTGCTCTTCAGCTTTAATTCTGGCTCCGGTTTCTTCAATCTCTTTCATTTTCTCCTCAGATTTCCGGGAAATTCTATCATATTCTTCCTTTTCAAAGCGGAGCTGTTCTATGATTTCAGCTTCCCTGCTCATAATATTTTTAAAAAGGTAAAGGTTGTTTACAACTTCATTTAAATCCCTGGCACTGATAATAATTTTTGCGACATCATCATTTCCATATTTATATGAAAAAATTACTTTTTCAGTCAGGATATCCTTTTTATTTTCAATACTTTCACTTAATTCCTTTCTGGCTTCATTAAGTTCCTCCAGTTGATTTTCCAATACTTCAAGTTCTCCATTCAACGATTCAATTTCATTTCTTTTATTTTCGATCTCTACCTCAGATACGAGTATTTTTTCCAGTAAGCTCTCCTCATCCTGACTGAGCCTGGCAATTGCATTACCCAATTCCTTTAAAGTAATTGCATCTGCCTTTTTTGGAGAAACCACCAGCAAAGAAACTAAAATTAAAACAACAGCTGCGGTGAGTACAGTTCTTTTCAACAAAGTTATCTTCGATGCCTTTAGTTTTTTTAAAATATTTTCCTTATACACTACTGTTAATTTATTTTTTTATTTTTTACAAAATGTATAAAACAAATATTAAATTAGTACTTCAACTGTCTTATTAAGAAATAATTTTATTACATTTATCTATATTTTTATAGAATTAATTAATTTCACACATCTTTAAACAATATTATAAAAAAAAGATTACCCGAAAAAAAATATGTAAAAGACATAAGCCCTGTAGATACTGCTTATGATTCTTCTATAAAATACGATGAGGAATTCAGGAACAAATTGAAGCAAAGAATAAGCAGCTTTTTAAAAATGCCTATCAAAGGGAAATAAACTCGAATAGATTTAATTCTGCTATTATCTGCTCTTTATTTTGGAAATCTATAATGACCGGTAATAATCTTTTCCTCCAGGATGTCCTTTTCAACTGTATATCCCGGGTCAATATAGTTATAAATCACCTTTGTGACTCCATCCCTTGTCGTATTATCTGAAATAATACCTACATTATTACTATAGCCGTTTCTATCCATATCAAAAAAAACCACATCTCCTGGGAGCCACGAGTTTAAGTTTTGCTCATCTGAAGCATTAAATAAAATATCCAAAACTTTTGCATTCCTTTTAAAAAAAATCTCTAAATTCTGGATTCTCCGGTAATCAATATTTGGATCACAAACAGCCTGATTCCAGATTTCTTTTAATGGATACTGGTCAAAATTGTCCTTTATATCTTCATATACCAGGTCTTTTAAACTAAAACCAGCTTCTAAAAAAGCTCTGGCTATAATGTCTGCGCAATCTGCCAGACCCTCAGGCGGGTCTCCGCCTTGATAATAATTAGTTTCGTCTTCCTCTAAAAAAATATTTTTTGCCGGGTTTCCAAGTTGTTTCTTTGCGCCAAGCATAATATCTTTCTGATCATTTATTCCATCTTCATCCGCATCACCTGTAATACCTGTATTATCCATATCTATTAATCTGAATCTATTTGGTAGTTCATCGGCAAGTGCAGTGGGTGACTGGTACTCTTTTTTAAAAGAAAACTCATTTACACTTATAATTACTGCTATTACTATAACCAGCACCAGTATAATAATTAAGAAATGCTTTATGTTAAATCTTTTTCTATATTTTTCCAAAGTACTAAAGAAGCTAAAAAATATCAATAGAAGTTATTTTAAAAATAAACTTGAGTTATTTTAAAATTTATAATTCCAATATCAATATTTAATATTTCCAGCAAACCCAATATTGCAGCAGCTAATATAACTAAGGTAAAAAAAGTAACATAAATATAGAAAAACTTGGGAAATATAATTTTTTCTACAACACCTGTAAGAGGCTTTCTAAAAAACTGGTCAATTATTCTAAACATATTGGCCATAAGAAATATAAAAGCAATCACTATTGCGAGCAGCAATATTATATTGGTAGTCCCTATTTTTAAGAAATTTGCACCATTGAAATACTTAATAAAGGGCTTAATATGATAAGCAAATCCGGCCCAGGATAGAAATATTATTATCAAATTTATACATATATAAATGTTGCTTCTCCCAAACCCCCTTATATTGTCAATAGAATCACTGCCTGTACTTTTTTCAATAACACCAAAAATACTGTATATGGGCATGAAACTAAATAGCACCAGTAGGACATTTGCAATATTAAACCAATCCACCAGAGACTTGCTGATAATTCCTGTAGAAAACATGGAAATGTTCAATATAAAAATACCAATAAAAAATAAAAATAAAAATGATATTATTCTCCTTATACTATTAGTCTTAAATGCTCCAATACTGCCGGCAAATATACAAATAAAAGTTATTACTATAAAAAATATAGACATATAAAGGCTATTTTCCCTAAAAAGACACAAAAATAAATCATTTAACTTTAGAAACATAAAAATACCAACTGGAAAATATAAAAACCATATAATAGCATTCGATGAAAACTCACCTCTTTTTATTAGCTTCATATATGGGCCCTGGAAAGGAAATAAGAAAAAATACAGGTAAATAGCAATTCCAAAAATAATCAGTCCCAGGACAATTAGCGGATTTGAAATATATTCCGATTGCAGAATTTGATTGAAATCTTTAAAATCTGTAGCACCATAAAACAATGAAAATCCAAAGAAGATTAAAATCACTGTTAGCGTTGGCCTTAAAAAATACCTCAATATATAAGGTCTGGCTTTGTTCGTCTTTAAATTAAGAGCAGTTACTAATTGAAATATTGTTAATATGAATATGGTTAAGCTTGTGAATATTAAAAGAAAATTTCTGGCAACCACTACAAAAACAGCGCAGATGGTTGAGAATAAA
>VGAU01000172.1 GCA_016870675.1 Actinomycetota bacterium
ATTTTAGGAAAAATTTGAGAATGAATTCTAGCAGGATTTAGTTTCAGAATATTTCTAACTCTATTTTGAATTCTCTTGTGGTTAATATTTTTTCTAAGCTGGAAAGATGAGCTATAATTTGGAATAGGATTTTTACTAACAGTATTGTTAGTATTATTCTGAATTTCGTTCAACTTTAATATAGAATTCAGAATATTTTTAGCTACTTGTTTGGAAGATTTTTGTGAATATTTTACCATTAATTTGTCACTTGCTGTTTCCTGTTCAATTTTTATAAGGTAATATGATATATAAGCAAATGGGTTAAAAAAATTTAAATCTCTTAGTATAAGAGCTACCCAACCAATCAGATTGTCGTTTCTTTTGATATGAGAAAGCTCATGCTGAATTAAGGTTTCCGTTTCTGAATTGTTTAGTCTTTCCATAAGAGTTGGGGAAAGAACCAGGGTACATTTCTTTATACCTACAATAAAGGGGGTAAAGTATCTTCTATGAGTAAGGCTGATGTCCGGTGCTTTTATTTTTATTTTTTTAGTGTATTTATCTATAACAGAATGGATTTCTGGCACTTCTTTTATTCCTACCTTCTCTTCATAAGCGAGACTTCTATAAAAAAGAGTAAGGTTAATCCATCTAATAATTAAAATAGTTGCGATACTGATTGAAGCTATTAATAATATAAGATTGTTAAGCTTGGAGAAATTAATTATCTCGTATTTGTAATAAATGGGCAGAAAATTCATAGGGTCAGGAAATCTTATACCTCCAGAGAATGTTTTATTATATACTAATGCTAACTCATTTACATCAATTTTTTCAGCAATAACTATAAATGGTTTTATAAGCGGCAGGAAGAAAAATAAAATTCTGATATTTGAATCCTTTATCCTGAAAATGAATAGGAAAAATAAAACCAGAACCAGGCTTACAAAACTTGTATAGATAATAGGTACAATGTAGCTTGTCAATATTTCTAAAAAAAACATATCGATTAATACAAATTATATAAAATTTATTGCTGTTGTAATACTAAAAGTAAAAAACAGTATTAATTAATTATACTAATGTAAATCAGAATTTTAAAAGACAAATTTTTTTGGGATTTTTTAATATGATTTAACTATCGGTAACTTCTTCAACCTTTTATAAAATATCAGGCAGGTTCAATTAAAATAGACAAATCTTTTTAAGATTTGTCTATTTCTTCTAATAACCTCTCTATTCCTTCTTTGGAAATGTTTTTGCTGTCAGATAAAAATCTGGAAACCATGCCTTTTGTACTTTCCTCAAGCAATTTATCTGAAACTGATTTTATTATACTTTTTGAAAGTTCTTTTTTATCAACTGCTGCAGAATAAATATAGGTTTTTGCAGTTTTATCCTGCGTCAGAAGCCTTTTTTCTGCCAGGGTGGTCATTGTTGACATTACGGTTGTGTAAGGAATAAATCCTTGTTCCTTACTTTCAATTTCTTTTCTAAGCATAATCTCATGTACTTCTCTTACTGTTACCTTGCCTTTTTCCCATACAATCTTCATTATTTCAGCTTCCAGATTGCTTATACTATTAAGGCCATTTATTCCAATTTCCCTTGATTTTTTCTTAATTTCACTGGTCTTTGCTATTTTTATCACCTACCTTTATTAAAAATTTTATTAATTTTCTAACTGTATTCTCTATCAAAAACTTGGAATACTTTATACTATTTTTAAGTAAAAATCAAATTAACTTATAAACTTATATTACTGTACAATATTTAAATGATTACCTATTTTATTTTAACATAAAATACAAATAAATATGATATTAATATTTAATATTAATTTTTTATATTTTTATTATAACATATTATAAATAGAAAATAAAATCTTTATTCAGGAAGCTGATTCGATAAGTCTTTCTAAACGCTACAAAAATTAATATAATATTACGGATATTGTTTAAGAGAGTTCATTTATAAGAAAATTAGAGCGGGACAATTATAATTTCTTAAATAAATTACAGGTGAAGAGAATATCATGGAAAATGGAAAGATTAAAATAAGTGTCGAGCCTATAGGAAAAAGGATATTTCTAAGCGAACCGGCAGGTGGACTTAAAGCAATTATTGATGCCGGGTTGGGTATAAAATCAGTCTGTGCTGGAAAAGGAACCTGCGGCAAATGTAGAATAGTTATTCTAAATAAAGAAAAAAAGCCAGCCAGCAAACAGGAACAGGAAATATTAAGCCCTGATGAGATCGACAATGGTGTTAGACTGGCATGCCAGCAAATTTTCGATAGGGATCTCATTATATATATACCTTCATCATCATTGAGTGAGGAGCAAAAACTTCAGGTTACAGGCGAGGAGAAGATTATTGAAGTAGATCCTGTCTGCAAGAAATATTTTGTAAAATTAAAAGAGGCCAATCTCGGAGATTTAGAATCTGATTTTAACAGAATTAAAAGTTTTCTTAAAAAGAAATATAACCTGAAGGTTAATTCTATTGATTACAGATCGTTGATTGAAATGCCTTCCATTATCAGGAATAACTCATGGGAAATTACGGTTACGGTGAGAAATGATGAGATTATTTTGATTGAAGGAAAGGATAGGACAAAAAATAATTTTGGTCTGGCCATTGATCTGGGAACAACAAAAATTGCTTTTTTGCTTGTTGATTTGGTGACTGGAAAAACAATTGACAGCAAAGGAGTTATGAATCCCCAGGTTATTTATGGGGAAGATGTAATGAGCCGCTTAAATTTTGCTATGCAGAGTCAGGATAATGCAAATAAGATTCAGAAGATAGTAGTAACTAAAATAAATGAAGCAGTAAGTGAACTTTGCAGGAAAAATAATTTAACATATAAAGAAATAACTGAGATGACTATTGTTGGTAACACTGCTATGCATCACCTGCTGCTGGGATTACCTGTAAATCAGCTTGGCCTGTCCCCATTTGTTTCCTTAACTAATGACTCTTTACAAATTAAAGCCAGGGAAATTGGAATTAAAATTGCGCCCGGCGGATATATTTTTTTACCGCCTCCAATAGCAGGATTTGTAGGATCTGACCATTTAGCTGTGATCCTGGCTACAGAAATATATAAAAAGAAAGATAACTACCTGGGCATTGATATCGGAACCAATACTGAAATTGTATTAAAAAGCAAAAAAGTAATCACCAGTGTTTCTACTGCATCAGGTCCAGCATTTGAAGGAGCACATATCAAATATGGTATGAGAGCAGCACCAGGCGCCATAGAGAGAGTATTAATTGATTCTAAGACTTGTATACCGTCTGTCCAGACCATTAATGATATAAAGCCTGTCGGTATTTGCGGTTCTGGGATTTTAGACGCAGTAGCGGAACTGTTAAAGGCTGGCATAATAAACAGGAGCGGCAAATTTAAAGCTGATTCAGATTGTGTATGCAGAGATAGCAAAGGAGAATTTAGTTATATACTGGCGCCTTCAGGTGATGGTAACAGGAGGAGAGAAAATAGTAATATCCTGGAGGATGATAAGCATTCTAATCCGAGGTGCGGAGAAAAAGATATTTCAATAAACCAAAAAGACATTGTAGAAATTCAACTGGCAAAAGGGGCAATAAGGGCTGGTATTGAAGTATTACTTGAACATGCAGATATAAGCTTTAAAGATATAGACAGAATAATAATTGCAGGCGCTTTTGGGTCTTATATAGATCCTAAAAACGTTATTAATATTGGTATGTTCCCCAATATTCCGTTAAGGAAAATTAGACAGGTCGGCAATGCTGCAGGGGTTGGGGCAAAGATGATTTTAATTTCCAAAAAGCAGAGGGTAAATGCTGAAAAAATAGCTAAAAAAATTAGATATCTTGAATTAACTGTATTTCCCGGTTTTAATAATCATTTCATAAACAGTATGCAGTTCCCTGCGCCTGATGGAATCATTTAAATAAGTGCATATTCTAATCTGTAAACCTCATTTTGAAAAAAAGATTTGATTGATTCTTAAAGTCCTTATTTTGTAGCGGGTATATGTTGATAGCTTATTTATTTGATTTATCAGTTTGATATATCTAAATACAGTATACCTGGCATTTACACAATTATAAAATTATGTAATGGTACAATTAAATAATTACTTGGAAAAATGGTATATTTTTAATAAAATTTATATTACCAAAAAATAGC
>VGAU01000173.1 GCA_016870675.1 Actinomycetota bacterium
TAGAAAATACCATAAATACAGCTATTGAGTCGGCAGTAAAAGAAGATGTTCTAAAGAAGTTTAAAAACTATATAATGAAAGAGACATTAAGTAAATCTTTGAGTTCTGAATTTAAAGAAGATATGTTTGTAAAAGAAGTTAAGGTAAATGATGAAAAAATTAAAATTGGCATAAAAGTAGTAGGGAGTATCATATAAATGTTAAGCAGGGGAAGCAGAAATGTTCTTATGAATGTATATTTTTTAATAAGCGCTGTTTGTGTTTTGATTTTAGACCAGGTAACAAAATATATTATAATAGAAAGACTTCCATTAAACAGTTCAATGGAAGTAATCCGCGGGTTTTTTTATATAACCCATGTTAAAAATACCGGTGCAGCTTTTGGACTATTCCAGGACAGCACCAGAACCTTAACCATTATATCATTTGTAGCTATTGCCTTAATAATTATATTAAAGATAATGCTTAAGCTTAATTACGCTTTTTATAATGTATCCCTGGGCTTCATATTAGGCGGGGCACTCGGAAACCTTATTGATAGGTATTTTGTAGGGGAGGTTACCGATTTCTTAAATTTTACATTCTGGCCTGTATTTAATATAGCAGACAGCTTTATTATAATTGGTTTTTGCCTTATTATAATACTAATACTTAGAGAATATTTAAAAAAAGGAAAGACTCAAGGGAGTTGAGTAAGAGAGAAGACGGCACTTTAAGTTTTATAGTAGATGCTGGAAGTTCAGGACAGAGAATTGATAAATTTCTAACCAGCAGAATAGAGAATACATCAAGAAGCCATATTCAGAATATAATCGGAAGAGATAAGGTAAAAGTAAACAATAAAGTTGTAAACAAGCACTACAGGCTGGTTAAAAATGACAGGGTTACTATTGAATGCTTTGAAGAAGGTGGCTCCTATACTGAAGTAACACCTCAAAAAATAAATCTAAGGGTAGTTTATGAAGACCAGTATCTGCTGGTGATATCAAAAAAACCGGGAGTACTGACCCATCCGGTTCCAGGCTTCAGTAAAGATACAATTGTCAATGCCCTTCTCTATCATTACGATAAGCTGTCGAACCTATCCAACAAAGACAGGGCTGGAATTGTGCACCGGCTGGATAAAGATACTTCAGGGCTGCTTATAATAGCGAGGGATGATAATACTCACCGGTTACTGTCAGAAAAGTTCA
Organism: Actinomycetota bacterium; assembly: GCA_016870675.1. Classification (GTDB taxonomy): domain Bacteria; phylum Actinomycetota; class Humimicrobiia; order Humimicrobiales; family Humimicrobiaceae; genus Hydromicrobium. The sequence continues at coordinate 1,194 of VGAU01000173.1, forward strand.
AGGAAAGAGAAATTAAAAAAACCTATACTGCGCTGGTATGGGGTAGTTTTTCCGAAAGCAAAGGTGAGATAATTCTTCCCATTGGCCGCTCCAGAATGGATAGGAAGAAAATGAGCATATCGATTGACAGGGGTAGAGATGCCGTAACCAGATTTGAGGTTAAAGAAGAATTCGAAAACTCTACACTGCTGGATATTCATCCGGAAACAGGAAGAACACATCAAATAAGAGTGCACCTGAGTTATATCGGCCATCCTATAATAGGAGACGCGATATATGGCAGCGGCAAGTCAAAAAAAATGGCAGAAGAGTTAGGAATCGGGAGACAATTTTTACATGCAAAAAGATTGGAATTTACCCATCCTGTAACCGGAAAACAAATAGTGCTTGAAGATAAGCTTGCAGATGATTTGTTGAGGTGCCTTAAAATTTTAAGGAGGAGAAGTAACCACCCCTCAGGACTAAGTTGATCTTATCTCCTGTCTCATAAATATAATATATGATATTGCAAAGCAGATGATTGCCAGCGCTACGATAACCACCAGCTGCGGCCATACTTGAATTAAGCTCTGACCAATGGATAATGGATTGAGTATCATCTGGCTTACTTCTGCTTCGAGTACAGGCCTGAATAATAGATGTCCGCCTACCGGTACAAGCAGTATGACAATGGCTTCAGTAAATAGGGTGGATGGAGAAATTCTTGCAATGCTGTGCTCAATAGTATAATTTCTCACCTGGTCGGCCACTGAAGCACTTTCTGGTGAAACAACTGCATTGGCTATGGCATTGGCAATTATTGGAAGGAAAAACATAAGAAATATCCATATAGCAATGGCAGTAAGTATTGATGCAGCGGTTTTTTCCATAATAACCGAAAATAATATAGAAAGTCCCATCCAGAATCCGCCATAAAAAATACAGATAAATATAAAGAAAAATATTCTCAAGATTTCTTCCGAGGTTGGCGGCACACCGATTGAAAAAAGGCCAATGCCTGAAATTATAAATACTATGCTTGCTATGATGATACTTAGAGTGGTGATACCTGCCAGAAATTTACCATTTATGATACTGTCCCTGTAAATTGGCTGCGATAGAATCCTGCTTAAGTTTCCGCTATTTTTTTCACTGTTTATGGCATCGAAGCCAAAGATTATTCCTATTATAGGTATGAAAAAGCTAATAAAGGTTATAAAAGAGGGGAGTACATCTCCTCCAGTGGTAAACAGGTATAAGAATACATTTTTGCTCAGTCCGCTTGCTGACTCCCTTATATTTTGAAGTGCAACATAAGTTGATGATAACCCCGCAATATATATAAGTGCTAAGAGAACTAAAAACTTATTGCTGCTAAAATGATCGGTAAGCTCTTTTCTGTATACGGTTAAAATGCTTCTCATTTTACTCCTCTTTAAAATATTTTAGATAAATCTCTTCTAATGCGTCCTGTTTCATATTCATCCTGGTCATAAGTATACCTTCATTGGCAATGAGTCTGGATATATCCTGTCTTATATCTTTATCGCATACTACCTGCAACTGGTTGTCAACCTTATTTACATTTACCACTTTATCTAATTTTTTTAACTTTTCTATTATTTCACCCGTCACTTTTTCAAGCTCCAGTTCTATTCTATATTTTCCTCCGCCAAACAGGTTCCTCCCCAGGTTTTCAACGTTTCCTTCGCCGATTAGTTTGCCCCTGGATAATATACCTACCCGGGGGCATACTCTCTGCATAAGGTTTAGTTGATGGGATGACAGAAGGAAGGTAATATTTTTTTGCTTGTTTAAATCTAGAATGGTTTGCAGAATCTGATTTGCTACCTTAAGATCAAGACCTTCTGTTGGCTCATCAAAAATAACCAGTTGAGGGTCTTTTATAAGTACATCTGCAATCCCCAGTCTTTGTTTCATTCCCTTGGAAAATGTTTTAACCAGTTGATTTTTATTTTTAGTTAGTTCTACTATTTCCAGAACCTCATCAATTTTTTTAGGGGTTTCCCTGTAGGGAATGTTATTAAGTTCTGCAGTGTAGGTAAGGTTACTCTTTGCAGTCATATCGTCATAAAAACCTACTTTTTCAGGCAGATATCCGGTTATTCTTTTAACCTTCAATGGCTCCCTGGTTGAATTAAATCCTGCAACATTTATGCTTCCTGACGAGGGTTCTGTAAGTCCCAGAGCCATAAGAATAACAGTGGATTTGCCTGCCCCATTGGGACCGAGAAGACCGAAAATTTCACCTTTTTTAATAGCCAAATTCAGGTTGTCTACAACCAGATGCTCGTTGTATTTTTTAGATAGATCTTTAGCAATTATTATATTATTGTTGTCACTCATAATTTATCTTCTTCCTAATCTTGCAAAGATTACAGCAACACCAATTATAACCACTACTATAATTCCTATTCCAACAATTCCCCAGATGGTAGGAGTTTCAACAGTTGCTCTGAGATCGATACTGGAATTACTATTTTCACTGGATGCCTTAAAGGTTAGCATATAGTCCCCGGCAATGGTTTTTTCAGGTGGATTGATGGTTACATCAATCTCGATCTTTTCTCCGGCTTCCATTGATTCGATTTTATCCTTATCAAAACTAACTCGCCAGCCTTTAGGCTCGGTTGAGCTCAAGCTTATATTTTCAACAGATGTGGAACTATTATTTGTTACAATCAGTTTATAGTGGTTATCTTTTCCCGAGGTCAATTCTGTGCTTAGCATTCCTGTTTTTGTTGTAAGGCTAATTTCATAGGTTGGAGGTGCTACTGCGGTAAATTCTATTGATCCTTCCAGAGTGTCGCCTTCAATAGCAGATTTGAAAGTTACCTTAAAGTCATATTCACCTGGTTCCTGTTGTACAAGTGGAATTGCCATAAGCCTCAAGCTCTCTCTGCTATTAAATTTCAGGTTAATAGCTGTTGCTTCAGTGCTACCGGATGCC
>VGAU01000174.1 GCA_016870675.1 Actinomycetota bacterium
ATCCAAAAATGACAAGATTCTTTATGACTATAACCGAAGCATCGCAGCTGGTAATACAGGCATGTGTCATGGGCAATGGTAGCGAAATATATGTTCTTGATATGGGAGAACCTATAAACATCTTAGATCTGGCTAAAAATATGATTAGACTTTATGGGATGGAGCCTGAAAAAGATATTAAAATTACTTTTTCCGGGGTAAGACGTGGAGAGAAATTTGCCGAAGAACTGATAAATAGTGATGAGAAACTTATGTCCACAGGTTTTCCTTCGATATTTGTAACCAGGAATAAAAGTAAGGAAAACATGAAAGAGATACAAAACTTATTGTTTAATATTGAAAAAGAGATTCAGCTTTATGACTATAAAAACCTATTTAAAGATCTAAAAAAGATTGTTCCTAATTTTAATGAGAAAAAAATGTGGTCCTCCAAACTACAGGTATAGAGACTGGCGGGTTTTTGGTTTATGGTTTACAGAGTTACAAAAAGAATTTTTGATATATTATTCTCAATTATTTCAATAATATTATTTATCCCTTTTTGGATTATCATACCAATATTGGTAAAAATTGATTCCCCGGGAAGCGTAATATTCAAGCAGAAAAGAATTGGTGTAAATAGCCGATATTTTACCATATATAAATTCAGGACCATGAAGAAAGGCACTCCTGATATTCCCACTGATGAACTAAAAAACCAGAGCAATTTGAACACAAGGATTGGAACGATACTCAGGAGATTAAGCATAGATGAAATTCCTCAACTTATAAATATATTGAAAGGCGATATGAGTTTTGTTGGTCCCAGGCCTGCATTATATAATCAGAAACTACTGATAAAATTACGGAAAGAAAAAAGTGTGGACAAAGTCCGGCCAGGGGTAAGCGGGCTTGCTCAAATTAGTGGAAGGGATGAGCTTTCAATTCCTGATAAGGTTATGTATGATGAGTTATATATTAAGGATGCTTCAATACTATTGGATATAAAGATTTTTTTAGTTACAGTAAAAGCAATACTTACCGGTAAGGGTGCAAACTGATCCAAATATTTTTTGGTGATTCATTTAATTTTTTTTAAAGCTATCATCCCGGATTTGAAAACCGAGGGTTCCCGCTTTTATTACTAAAATAATGGTTATTCATCAATTGCTATAGCCAGCAAATCAGTTGCACTTCAACAGCTTGAAATATTAATATTATTTAGCTGTTTCTATTTAGCTTTATATATCTTTACCAGGCTTGCCTCCGGCTGGCAGTAAAATCTGAACTGTGAATATCTGCCCTCTCCAAGGCCCCTGGTCACATAAAGAACAAAATTCCTAAAATAAAAAAGGCCCGAGGAAAATTTTGTCTTTATTTTACATCCTGAAACTACTGCTCCAACCAGTGGAAGCCTTATCTGGCCTCCATGAGTATGCCCACCAAATATAATGTCAACTTCTTTCCGGGCTAGATTAATTATTGAATTGGTATCAGGTGTATGTATAAGTATTATGCGTAATTTGCCTCTGTTATTTATTTTATGTATTTTTTCTTCCTTTAATTTAAATATACTTTTGTAGGCATTTTTATAATCAGATTTTTCTGGCAGCTTTAAACTATCTATGTGATCGATGTGTGAAAATGCCTTGACTATATCAATCTTATTGATTATTGGATCATCAAGTCCGATAATCTCAACATCACCCATATCATAACTTCCTATATTAATCCTCCTGCTTTCATTTCTTAAAACTTCAATACCAATGTCTTTTAATCTTTTTGCCATATAGGTAACATCATTTTCTCTTTTATATCTCTTTTTCTTTTTAAACATATTTCTTATAAACTCTACTAATGCCTTATTATAATGATCATGTACCCCAAAAACAGCATATTTTCCGTATTTTGCCTTAAGCGGCGAAAGCATACTGATCAAATATTCGATATTTTTATCATTTTCCGTTAAATCACCGGTAATCAAGATAAAATCCACATTTAATTTATTCAGGCTTCTTACAAATTTGAATAATTTTTTTCCTTTAGAATTTTTTCGCAGATGGAAATCAGACAGGTGCAGTAATGTCAGAACAGGATTAGAGTTGTCTTTAACAGCATGATTATTCTTACCTTTTTCTTTTATTTTATTTTTTTCAGCATCCCTTAAAAAAATATTTACTTTAGATAACCCGAAATTGGCAGGTTCATATCTAAATGCATAATAGTAAAGTACTACAGCCGTTAAAACAATTATTAAAATTATTAAAATAAATAATATCATACCACTATATTTTTTCCCCTCTTCTGCTTAGTGCATAGAAAATAATTCGTTAAACCAAACAACAATAATATATTAAAACATTAAATTAAGATAAATTAGCATTTCTATATATTCAAAGGTCAATAAATTTTAATCTTAATTATTCTTGATATTAAGTCAAAATCTTTATTATCATGAAGCAAGTAAATATCATTTTCAATACAAGTCTGAGCAATAAGACAATCAATAGTGCTGGAAATAGTTAAACCATTTTTTCGACAGTCAAAATATATCTTTGCTGCTTCCCCGTAAGAATTGATTCCCTTATGCAAATAGTAAAATCTCTGGGTATCTAAGTATTTTTTTAACAATTCAAAATCCTGTTCAGTTTTTGCTCTCTGAAGTATTTCCTGGTATATATAGACATTAATGCCGTAGGGGATTTTCAGATCCAATAACCTGGTAAATTTTGCCGTTTTATTATTAATTACATCCCCTAAATAATTAATCAATACAGATGTATCTACTAAAACCACGCTTATACACCTCTTCTTAATTTTTTATAATCATAATCTTCCCTGAATTTAACTTTGCCCTTCAGCTCTCTCATATCCAATCTTCTGTGGTTTTCAATGAATTCCTTTAAAGCAAGATTTACTATATCCTTCTTTGTTGACATATCAGCATATTTAAATGCTTCTTTTAACAAATTATCATCTAAAACTATATTTGTACGCATTACAATACACCTCCTTATACACATATAATATTATAATTTCAATAATAAAACAAATAAAAAAATAGTAAAAAATGCAAAAAATACCTGTTGCTTCATCTAAAAAAGTACTCGAAAGGAGATTCGAAATATTGACATAAAGTACCAGATATATTAATATTACCAATATGCATATTATTAATATGAATATTATTGAAGTTTAGAAACAGAATTATATTTTTTGTTAAGGTTTATAAAACTCAAATTAAATGATCAGGTGAAGTATAATGGAAAAAGAAAGAACATCCATACTTTTAGAAAAAGACATCATGCTAAAACTCAAAAACATGGCTAAATTTTCCAATAAATCTACTTCTTTTTTAATAAGAGAAGCAGTTACTGAATATGTGGCTAAAAAAGTTCCCAGGAAGGAAATTGGTATAATTGGTATTGTTAATAGTGGAGATCCTAATTTTGCTGAAAACGATGAAGAATATTTAAAGAAAAATTTCGGGAAGGACTAAAATGCAAATTATTTTAGATACTAGTGCAGTTATTGGTCTGGTGGATAAGAAATATAAAAAGCATGAATACCTAAAAAGAATATTAACAGAAAAAGAGAATGTATATATTCTACCTTCTACTACTATTGGTGAGATATGTTATATGTTAAATAGTAGATTCGGAAATAAGATAGAACTTATTTTGCTAGAGGAAATTGTAAAGACAAGTTTTCAATTAGAACTCTTAAAAGATTTAGACATTATAAGAATTATAGAAATATTAAAAAAGTATGATAATCTTAATATTGGCTATGTAGATGCCTCAATTGTAGCTATAGCTGAGCGGCTTAAGATTAATAAAATCCTTACCCTGGACAGAAAACACTTTGAAGTGGTTACGCCAAGGGGGTTTGACTGTTTTGATATACTGATATAAACTTAGCTACCGGAAGTTCTCCGGGAAGTTACGCCTGTAGAGATACCTCTGGCGGCGGAATCCCGATAAGACGGGAGTCTACGAGCCATGTGTCGTTGAAGCAGGAAGCAGACGCCAAGTTTTCCTCGGGAATAATTGGGTAAGTTCTGTGGAACGGTAAAAATGGTTCTACTTATCGGAGCAGCAGGTTTCCTGGGGCCGCCAGTTCTA
>VGAU01000175.1 GCA_016870675.1 Actinomycetota bacterium
GCAGCGTTACCGGATTATTTGAACAGCTTTTAGAAGACCTAAGAACCAAATTTATTAAGTCTTGCTTTTCAAACAAACCGATACAGATACGGCTTTCCTCCTTCCCTTAGCTTTAGCACAGGGTGCTTTCCAGGTAAATCCCCACTAACTTCATAATAATATTATCACAGGTCCCTTAGATAAGTCTCCCCTAAAATTCAATCAGTTAAAAATTTTAAGAATTTGCCGATTTTGTGTTAAAATCAAAAATATCGTTCTTAAGAGCTGTATCTACTTCAATGTTTTTGACAATTTAATAATTGTTCAAAAAAACGATTTTAAATTTGATAAGCGAAACCGCCGTCCGCCACTGGATGAAGTAAATTGCCTGTTATCTTTTTTATACACTTTACTCATTCATGATGTCCGGTCTGCACTTGAAAGTGTAGGTCTTGACTCCTGTGTGGGATTCTTACACCGAGATAGGCCGGGCAGGCCGGGATTGGCTCTGGATATAATGGAAGAATTCAGACCATTCCTGGCGGATAGACTAACTCTTTCACTTATCAACAGGGAGCAAGTCCATAAAAAGGATTTTAAAAAGATGGAATCAGGCGCAGTTTTTATGAATGATGATATGCGCAAAGAAATATTGGTAGCTTATCAAAAGCGAAAACAGGAAGAGATAATACATCCATATTTAAAAGAGAAGGTTCAGTTAGGCTTATTATTTTATATTCAGGCACTACTTTTAGCACGCCATCTACGTGGAGATATCGATGGATATCCTGTTTTTATCTGGAAATAAGAGTTAAGAGGAAAAGTGAGAGGATAATGTTTGTTCTGGTAAGTTATGATGTGAATACAGAAAGCGACGGAGGACAGCGCCGTTTAAGACGTGTGGCTAAGATTTGCAAGGATTATGGCCAACATGTACAGTTTTCTGTTTTTGAATGTATTGTTGATCCTACACAATGGACACAATTGCGTAAAAAATTAATTGACGAAATTGATCCTGAAAGAGACAGTCTGAGATTTTATTTCCTGGGCTCTAATTGGAAACATCGAGTAGAACATGTGGGTGCTAAAGAAGCCATAGATATAGAGGGCCCTTTAATTATCTGATCCATTATTCATTTATTGGGAAAATGGGAGGTGCGAACTATAAGTGATGCATAAAACACTGGAACATTCGCAAAGTAAAGATTTATTAGTAATAATGGGCTCTTTGCTCTTTGAAAATTATATATTAATCCAAATAAGGGTAAGATTGAGTGTGCTTCGCATAAAACATTATAATAATCCCGATATTAAGCCAAATTAATAAGGGATAGTCGCACCCCGTGCGGGTGCGTGGATTGAAACTTGACAATACGGTATGTACCGTTTTTATTACAAAGTCGCACCCCATGCGGGTGCGTGGATTGAAACTGTCCAATAATCGTAATGGATTACATCAACTTTGTCGCACCCCGTGCGGGTGCGTGGATTGAAACTTAAGGGCAAGGTTAAATATATAGAGGTAGAGGAGTCGCACCCCGCGCGTGTGCGTGGATTGAAACTGGACTGTTTCCTGCTCGAAAAATGTAAATCTTATATAATCTTATAAAACTGATTGATTCCATACTAAAAATATATTATCATACTAATGGTGATTAAGTATGAAATTAATTAATTCAGTAAGAATAGGTAAAAAAGGCCAAATAGTCATTCCTGAATACGTGCGTAAAAATTTAAAACTTAGTGAAAATTCAATTCTTTCAATTTATTTAGATGATAACAAAATAATGTTAGTTCCTGCCGATAAAATGGGTACCCTTACCAGAGGAATGCTTAAAGGTACCTGGGGCAGAACCAGGAAGGAAGTAGATGAATATATAAAGAAAGAAAGAGAAAGTTGGAACAGAAATTACTAAAATTGCTGCGTGAGATTGACCCAGCAAATACTGTATTTATAGATACATCTTTTCTAATTTATCATCTGGAAGATATTAAGCCATATTCTGATATCACTTCAGAGGTAATGAATAATGCTGGCTCGAAGAATTCAAAAATTTTTTTAAGCACTATAAGTTTTACAGAGGTTCTTGTTGGAATATTGAGGCAAAATAATCCTGCATCTCAAAATACTTTTAAGGATCTCTTCTACAATAACCCATTCATTAATATAATTGATTTTAAACTTGAATTCTCCGAAACTGCTGCTCAAATTCGTTTGGATACAAATCTTGGACTTGCAGATTCAATTATAATTGCTACTGCTGTTAAAACAAAGTCGAGATTTTTGATAACAAATGACACTGATTTCTTGAAAGCAAAAAAATTAGGGCCTGCCATAATAATTCTCGATAATATTTTAGGTTGAATTAAACCTAAAACTCAAACCAGATAATATTATTTAATAATTAAAATCCCTGCTTTATACTTTTAGATATACTAAAGCAGATTTTATGAACCACAGTAATCAGCATATCTAGCTCAAAACCTTCATTAATTTTTTTAAATTGCTAATTTCATCTTCCCTGCTTGAGATTTTACCATCCAGTTCTAAATTAAAAAGGTGTGATTATAAAATCTGTATATCAATCTTTTTTGCACTTACATACACCAAAGGTAAGTTCTTACAAATTATTCACTCAATTTTTATATCTATCGTATCAAACAATAAATCACCATAATAAAACTCAAATTTATAATTTCCTGGTGTTAAAGTTCTAACCCTGGTTGAAATCACCATAACCAGTTTCTCCGCCTTTTCCTCCAGGCGGCAAATTATATGCTCTTTCAAGAATAATCTTATTGCTGCTATCTAATAAGACTACTGAGACCTTCTTTGCGCATGATTTACTTCCCGCCTCTGCTTCTACAGTTGGATATAAACTTGAATCTGTTGTAAATTGAGTTTTTGATCTTCCAAATTCTATATCAGAAACTCTTACACTGATATATTTTACACACTCAGCATCAGACATAGTGGCTTCCTCAGCTATTTTTTTGCAGCCCAATGCAATTAGTATCATTGATATTGTAAGGATAGCCATTAATAACAATCGTAAAAATCTTTTCGTCTTCATCATCATCTCCCTGTTTTTAAATTTCTATTCTATAATTTATGTATTTTATGCTACAAATTCAAATTGAACTTTTTAATCATAAAAACCCTACTCATTTTTAGTTTTCTTAACCCAATTAATCCAGCAGTAAAATTTATAAAAAGCTGGAATTCTTAAAAAAAATCATAGACTTATAAAACCATTTTAAATTCCTCTGGAGACTTAATAAATCTGAATTTATTCTTATTCTCCAGTATTTTCTTATCCTCAGTTAGAAGTGGCGTTTTACAGAATTTTGCTACTACTATATAAAAAGAATCATATATAGTTAGATTACAGGTATGTGTAATTTCTATAGCACTATTTAATAAATAATTATAATTTAACGAGATACTTTTCAAAATCAGCCACCTGAAATCTTTTCCCCCTTGAAATAATTTTAAATCCCTCTTTTTCCAATAGCTTTTTTTGTGAACTCTGTCCGCCTGGATACTTTTCATTTAAGAATCCATCAGCCTTTAGTGTTCTCCAGTAAGGAATATTTAAATTTTTACCTTCTGCTACCGATTCTTCAGCTGCATTTGCAGCAATCATTATAAAGATACCTGTTGTCAGGGAACAACAGGCTTTTACTTTATATTTCTTAGCAATTGCTTTGCAGATCTCAACAATAGTAATGATTTTTCCTTCAGGTACTCTTTTCATTATTTCCACTACTTCTCCAGGGTTTACAAGTACAACTTTATCACCTGCTTCAGCTCCCATTTTGTGTACAGCATTATAACAGGGGAACTTTTTCTCAAGCTTTACTATCCTGGGAAAATTTTTTTTATCTCTAAGTTTTTCATTCCACGTTTTTCTCATAATCACGCCCATTGATACTTATTTTCTATACTACTCAATCTTTTAAAATCACACTTAAAACAAAGCCCGTTATGGCAGGATATAAATTCTCTACATTCCGGGCACTGCCATTTCTTTTTCTCTGATAATAAAAATTTACCTACCCCTTTTTCCTTAATATAATTTAAATTTTCAACAATACTCATA
>VGAU01000176.1 GCA_016870675.1 Actinomycetota bacterium
CCACCGGATGCCATATAGCTTTAACTTCTTCTCCTCCATTTTCAAGAAATCCTCTCTTAAAGCCTGCTGTCTGTCCCCAAGGATACGCATAATCCTGTCCAACTATAATAACTTTCTCATAATCAAGATCCTTGGCACAAAATTCGCCAAACCTGAATATTACCTGGTCTGCAGTCCATCCAGCTCTAATTATGTTTGGCGTGTGATCCCTCATTGTCATATCCTGTGGAGCAGAATAACCAACCAATATCAACGTGTCAAGATTCTTTTTAGCCCAAGTAGGTAAGGCATCTCCTTCATGTCCAAGAGAAGGACCTATAATTACTTTACAATTGTCACGCTCTTTCAAACTATCTAGTTTTGTCATCATTACTTCAACTTCAGCTTGTGTATCTTCAATGAACAACTCTATTGGCCTCCCAGCAACGACGTTTCCAACTTCATCAAGCGCCATCTTGACTCCTTGGACAACATGTTCACCGAAAACCGTTGCCCATCCGGTCTGAGGTCCGATTATGCCGAGATGGATTGGCTCTCCTGCTTCTTCTTCTGCCACAGGCTCCTCTACTGCTGGTGCTTCTACGGCCTCTTCAGCTGCTGCTTCTTTCTTGCAGGAAGTCCCAATAAATAACATTGAAACCATGAAAGCTGCGATTAAAGCAAGGATCATTATTTTTTTCACTTCTTTCATCTCCTTTTAAATAAATATTTTTTTGATAAAATGTATCCGAGATTTGTTTAAGATAAAACCTCCATGGGACCTTAGACAAATCTCCTGTTTTTTTTCATAGACACCTCCTCTTATTTTTTTTTATTTTTATATTAATATTAAAAATTTACTCAAAATACTTTGAAAGAACATAAGATGCTGCTCCAAGTACTCCAGCTTTATCACCAAGCTCAGAATATTTAATCTCAGTTTCTCTTTTTATAGAAAATAAGGAAATTTTGTTAATTATTTTTCTTAAATTTTCAATAAAATATTCACCTGCTTTTGTAAAGATACCCTGAATGATTACAATTTGCGGATCATACATAAGAATAATATTAGATATCCCAATCCCAAACCACTTTATTGCATCATTCATAAGATCAAGTGCAAGCTCATCTCCTTTATTCGATGCAGTAAATACATCACTTATATCTATAGTATCAGGATTATTTCCATTAAAAATAATTGAATCCGGATACTCTTTATGCTTCTCTCTGGCCATCCTTAATATTCTATTGGTTGATACCATTGCTTCAAAGCAGCCTTTACCACCGCATGCACAGATTTCTCTTGCTTCAGGATCTACTATCATATGACCTATCTCACCAATCAAGTAATGATTACCTCTTTTAATTTCATTCTCTATTATTACCCCTGCTACTAATCCCTTCCCGGCCTGGATAGCAACAATGTTATTTTTTTCTTGTGCCAGACCTAAGATTTTTTCAGCAAAAACCTGGAACCTTGAATGGTTATCTACAATAACCGGTATTTCATCTGGTATTTGTTCAAGTATTTTTTCTTTCAGATTTAAATCTTTACCCCATGATGGAAAATGTGGTGAAAAAATAACTTCACCTTTTGTGAAATTAGTTATACCATAGGCTCCAATTGCAAGACCAACAAGTCTTTTTCTATCAATGTTCGTGTTATTTACAAGATTATTATATGAATCAATTATCTTCTTTAAAACACCATCAAATCCTTCATTTGTTTTAAGGGGTACTGAAGTTTTATATAGAATCTTACTCTTTAAATTTGTAATCACTGCAGTCAGCTTATTTGCTGATATAATCATACCAACAGCGTAACCACCATCTTCATTAAACTTATAAATATTTGGTTTTTTACCGCCTTCCTCTGTAGAGTCTCCTTTTCTTGTATTTATAACAAGCCCATTTTTTAAATAATAATTTATTATTGTCATAAGAGTAGGCTTGCTTAAATTTACTTCTCTGGAAAGATCAGCTACCGATATTTCTCCCGAATCACGGAGAATATGTAATATCACTTTCCTATTTATTTGCTTGAGAGTTTTTTGTTTTCTTACAGATGTCATCATACAAAGTTTTTTCAATAATTATTTATCTGATACATAAGCTATTATAAAAGTAAAATGTTAGTTAGTCAAGTCAATTTTACAACTAATTTTTATAATTCACTTGACTAACTAATTTTTTTATCTTACTATAATTCATAAAAACATTAAGGTTTAAAAAATTGACATAATAATTTTTAAAAAAAATGATTAACTTTTTATTAATAAAATTATAAAAATCATTAAAAAAATTGGAAGGTTTTATGGAATACATCATAAACACTAAATATCAAAAAACAAGAAGAACTAAAGAAGAATTAATAAAGCACCTGGATACCTTCAACCTCGAAATTAAAATCTCGATAGGTATATGGTATTTTACACCAATTGGTGGGAGATTTCATGAAGCATATGTGGATAATAAAAATATTCCACAAAGACTGGAGATAGCAGCAGAAATGGCAAAATATGGAATTAAAGCTATAGAAGCTCATTATCCTGCAGAGGTAAATGAAGATAATTATCACCTTTATGAAAAACTTGAAAAAGAAAGCGGAATTAAACTGCTCTCCTGTTATCCTTCAATATTCTATCCTAAAGAATATGAATTCGGCTCATTATCAAATCCCTGTGATAAATATAGAGACAAAGCTATAAAAATTTTAGTAAATTGTTTAAAATTTGTAAAAGATAAAGGTTTACATCATGCTGGTATATGGCCGGGAATAGACGGTTATCTCTACTCATTAGGTACAAATTACTATGATATGTGGGACAGATTTGAAGATGCTGTTGCTTATGCAATGGATGAAGTTCCGGGTGTTCCAGTTGCTATAGAACCAAAACCATATGAACCTGTTTCAAATAATATTTATAGAACTACCGTAGACGGACTGCTTGCCTGCCGGGATATTGAATCAAGAGTAAAATCTAAAATCAACAGAGATCTTCTTGATAAGGGTTATAGATTATTGGGAATGCAGCCAGAAATAGGGCATATTAGAATGGGATTTGAAGATGCTCCCTATGCTTTTAGTAGAATAACAAGAGAAGGCAGGCTATTCCATACCCACTGGAATAGCCAACCTATGGGTAATTATGACCAGGATTTAAATGTTGGAGTTGTTGAATGGCAACAAGCTGAAGCTTCGCTTTTTTCGTTAAAAATGGCAGGTTATAATGAATATTTTGGTATAGATATCAATCCAGAAAGAATGCCGGTACAGAAAGCTATTGAAATAAATTCTACTGCATTAAATATTATGAATGAAAGAATCAACAGTTTACCCAACGAAGAGATAATGGAAGCATATTTTGACCCTGAAAATCACAGGGGTGATATCGAATTAATATTAGCAAAAAGAATGAAATAATATAAAAAAGTAATTATCTTAAAAGTTATGAGATTTCTTTTAGGCCTTGATGTAGGAACAACTTCAACAAGAACCATAATAATAGATGAAAATGGTAAACTGGTAGCTTCAAGTACAAGTGATTATAAACTTATAACTCCTAAACCTGGATGGGCTGAACAAATTCCAATTGATTGGTGGATCGCTTCAATAAAAACCATAAAAGATGTTATAAAAAAATCAAATATTTCTGCTGAAAATATTGCCTGTGTCGGCTTATCAGGACAGATGCATGGGAGTGTTTTTTTAGATAGCAGTGGAAATGTAATAAGGCCTGCAATACTCTGGTGTGACCAGAGAACATATAGGCAATGCGAAACTATATATAAAATATTTGGTCATGATGGTTTCATAAAATTATCATATAACAGAGCTCTTCCTGGATTTACAGCACCTAAAATACTCTGGCTGAAAGAAAATGAGCTTGAAAATTATAAAAAAGTATCAAAAATACTTCTTCCGAAGGATTATATTAGATACAAGTTATCAAATACCTATGCAACTGAAGTGTCTGATGCTTCCGGTACAATTCTTATGGATATACCTTCCAGAAATTGGTCAAATGAAATTTTAAATGGACTGCACATAAAAAGGTCTCTACTT
>VGAU01000177.1 GCA_016870675.1 Actinomycetota bacterium
TAACATTACTTATTATTAATCTTATACAAAGGTGCTATTTTATTTAAAATTTCATCTGCAGTTTTTATCCAGACAAATGGTTTTGGATCTGCATTATGAAATTTTAAATAATCATAAATAGCTTGTGTCAACTGGTCTACACTTCTAAAAATCCCTCTTCGAATGCGTTTGTTTGTAATCTCACTAAAGAATCTCTCTACAAGATTTAACCATGAACATGAAGTGGGAATGTAATGGAAGTAAAACCTAGGGTGCTTTTCCATCCACTTCTTAACATCTTTGTGCTTATGGGTGCAGTAATTATCCACTATTAAATGAAGATCTAAGCTGGCAGAAGTCTCTCTATCAATTTTTTTTAAGAATTTAAGATATTCCTGATGTCTGTGACGCTTCATACATTCTCCAATAACAGTTCCCTCAAATACATTTAAGGCTGCAAATAAACTTGTTGTTCCATAACGCTTGTAGTCATGAGTCATGGTAGCACACCTGCCCTTCTTAATCGGCAAAGACGGCTGGGTACGGTCAAGAGCCTGAATTTGACTTTTTTCATCAACACATAATACTAAGGCATGCTCAGGAGGATTTAGATACAGCCCTACTACATCTTTTAGTTTATCAGTAAAATTCTTATCATTTGAAATCTTGAATGTTTTGATAAGGTGTGGCTTTAACTGGTGGATATTCCAGATCCTGCAAACAGTCATGTGACTAACTCCTGATTCTTTTGCCATAGCTCTTGTACTCCAGTGGGTAGCATTCTTGGGTGTAGCAGTTAAAGTTTTTTCTACAATTTCTTCAACCTTTTTGGCATCATATGTTCTCTTTCTGCCTCGCCCTTTAATATCACTTAAACCTTCAAGTCTATTTCTTGCAAATCTATTTCGCCACAGTGACACTGTTTGACGACTTGTATTCATTATAGATGCAATTGTTTTGTTTGTTTTTCCTTTGTCTACAAGCAATATAATTTTTGCTCTAAACATATTGCGAACCTCAGACCTTGCTGAACCTACAACGGCTTCAAGCTGATCACGCTCTTTATCTGTCAGATTTATTTCTACAGACTTTCTCATGTTTCCTCCTGTTATTTGATACACTTTTTTATTATATATCTTATAACACAAAGGAGAACATATGTCAATGTAATTATGTTACATTACACTAGGTCTTAATTTAAACTCCCTTAATTCTTCTGAAGGCATTGGAACTTTACAAAGGACAATACTACCTCTACTTAATTTCATCTTTGAAGACCTCATCGTAAATGTCATTTTTAGAACTTAACCAATCCAAATAAGCTTTTGAACTCATCTGCATTCTTAAAAGTTCCTCAGCTTCTTCTTTGTCTCTTAAGTAGCTGGCAAAGTCAATTACTTCCTTTAATTTGCTCTCTGTGAGTATACTAATTATTTTTTCAAGTTTTTGTTTAGCCTCCAAGACTTTTATGTTAATCCTCCTTTACTTAAATGTCTCTAATAAAATTATATCTCCTTTGTAGGAATTGTAGAGTATGTAAATATTCAGTAAACACTATATAAAATTATTCAAATCTTTTCTGATTAATATTATCACCAGCTTCAAAGAAAAAATCAAGAAGAATTGCAATAATAGAATCAGTTTTCTAATACTCTTCTAAGTAAAGGTGAAAAATTTAACTCCAAAAAATAAATAAAGTATTATAATGTTATATAGTACATATATTTGTTGTTTTATTGTCTCAAATTTTTGTTAATTATAAAAATAATTTTGTTTTTATAGAAGTTTTATTTTATCAACCTAATATAGTCAGAGTAATCATTTGTTTTGGTTATAATAAAATAATGGAATATATGACCATAAGAAAAGTGACTATAAAGGCGGGTAAATAAGTTATAATTCTCCGTTTATTATAAGGTAATTATCCTATTATAAAAATGCAAGTTTTTGGTATGCTATTATTATTTAAAACATATCCTGTCTTTGTTCAGATACGGGACTTATTTTAATAACATTGAAATTCATATTTGTCTCTCAGAATTATATTTTTTTTGAGTATAGTTATGATAGAATTGATTTTGCGCAAGCGCTTACTTAATATTTAAAGATTTTTTGTTCAGGAGCACATAATGGTTAATTATAATGACATAGCAAAACTGGCGAAAGTATCTCCAACAACAGTTTCACATGTAATTAATGAAACCAGGAGGGTAATCATAAGATGGAAGTCATAAGATGGAAGGCGGCTTAAAGGCTGATCAAAAAATATTAAAGGGAAAAGTGATCCCAACAGCAATTGTTTGTTCAAATGATCTGACAGCTATAGGGGCAATGAAGGCTTTTAAGGCAGGCGGTATTAAGGTTCCTGATGATATATCTATTATTGGATTGGACAATATAGCGTTGACTGAAATAGTCTCACCTGCGCTGACTACTATAGAGCTGGAAAGATATAGAATAGGTAAGACTTCAATGGAGCTGCTGCTGAATAGAATTAAAGATAAAAAGTTACCTAAACAGACATGTATTTTTAAGACAAAACTTATTATAAGAGAAAGCACCTCAAAGAGAAGAAAGGATAATTGATAAAGTAATTTATTTAAATTCCAGGAAAATTGTGAGGAAAATTGTGAGTTTGACTTATAAAGAAGTTTTTTATAATATATAGCAAGTAATTACGCAAGCGCTTGTATAAATTTTAATAAAAAATTGTATTTGGTAGAGAAATAATATATATGTTTTACAAGTTTACAATATTGGTAATTTGTTTTAAGAAAAATAAATAGTTGACATATAATCTAATGTTATGTAATATTACTAACTAACAAATCATTAAAGCCTTTGGAAAAATTTAATCACTAAAGACCTGATTGGAAAAATATAGAGGTATATTAAGAGATGTAAATATATCCTAAAAAAAGCAAAGAATAAAAATTAGAAAGATTAAATGTCGATGTTCGTATGGTGGCAACAGACTATATGACTGCTGAGGGTCAAGAAATTTTTGAGGAAAACGGGTATTACTGTTTTTATGATAGATGGGGTGCAAAACTCCGTATGCCAAAAAAGAATGGCTATTATTTTGATTGGGTTGATTTTCCTATTAAAGATATAAGTATGGAAGCATTGAAAAAATATAAGTGGCCTGAACTTGATAATAAAGAGTGCATCTTGAAAATTAGAGAGAAAGTAAAATATTTATATGAAAATACAAATTACGGATTAGTTGGTACTGCAGTTTTTGGAGGTGGAATTTTTGAACAACCTTCCAGGATAATGGGAATGGAGCGCTTTCTTACCAGTATAATAACTGATGTAAAGTTTGCAGATAGAATAATGGAAAAAATTACAGAGCTATATATAGGAAATTGTTTGCGTTATCTTGAAGAACTGGGTGAATATATTCAGGTATTTGTATATTGGAATGATATAGCTTCTCAGACTGGCTCCATGATATCGCCCAAAATTTATAAAAAATTAGTTAAACCAAAAGATAAACAGCTAATAGAGACGGTAAAATCGAAAACAAATGCGAAAATTTTTTATCATAGTTGTGGAGCAGCAAAGGATTTTATTCCTGACTTAATTGATATTGGTGTTGATATTTTAAATCCAGTTCAGGTTTCAGCCACTGGTATGAATACGGCAAGATTAAAGAAAGAATTTGGAAATGATATATCTTTCTGGGGTGGGGGATGCGATACCCAACATATTCTGCCATATGGCACACCTGACCAAGTCAGAAATGAAGTAAAAAGAAGAATAAACGATCTTGCGCCAGGAGGTGGTTTTATTTTTAGTGCTGTTCATAATATTCAGGATGAAGTGCCGCCTGAAAATATTATGGCAATGTTTGAAACTTTAGAGAAATACGAAGTGTATTAGTTAATTCAAGTGACGTTTAGTGATTGGCATGACGACTATGACTCCTAAGGAAAGAGTACTGATTTCTTTAAATCACAGGGAACCCGATAGGGTACCCAGGCTGGCAAGTTTTACTCCAGAATTTGCTGGTAGATTGCGTAAACATTTTAAAATAAAAGATGAACTGTT
>VGAU01000178.1 GCA_016870675.1 Actinomycetota bacterium
TTTACTTAAATTTGTGATAAAATCTTAAATATTTATAATTCTGAATTTTGATAGGAATAATATTAATTTACTTTTAAGGAGGATGTTTTGTCTATAGACCCAGTAGCTTTCAGTATATTTGGATTAGAGATAAGATGGTATGGCATAATAACTGCGCTGGCACTGATTATAGGTTTTACTGTTGCTTATTTTACAGCCAGGTACAGAGTCAAGAGAGAAGAAGAAATATTAAATTTCGCGCCATTTGCAGTGATATCTTCAATTCTTTTAGCCAGGCTGGTTCATGTCATGGTGAACTGGTCTTATTACAGCGCGCACCCGATTTATATTTTTGCATTCAGGAAAGGTGGGCTTGCCATACATGGAGTCATCCTGGGGGGAATTTTAGCTCTTATTATATTTTGTAAAGTAAGAAAGCTTGATTTCTGGTTATGGGCTGATATAGCTGCTTCCAGCCTGATACTCGGGCAGGCTATAGGAAGATGGGGCAACTTTTTTAATCAAGAAGCTTTCGGAAGACCGACAAATCTTCCCTGGGCTATTTATATAAACCCTGCTAACAGGCCTTATGATTATGCAAGTTATGAATATTTTCACCCCACTTTTTTATATGAATCGATAGCAAACCTCCTGTTGTTTGCCCTTCTTATGTTAATGCACAGATTTTATAAAAACAAACCTGATAGAATTCCATATGGATTGATACTCTGTGTGTATCTAGGAGTATATTCGGTTTACAGGACGTTTATCGAATCTTACCGTATAGACAGCGCCTTCTGGGGTCCGGTTAAGGTAGTATATATAATAAATTTCATTACCATAATTGCGGCGTTTGTTATAGCCTATCATGTAATTAAAAAGTTTAAGGAAAAAAAGCAGCTATAATTTTTAAAAGCATTTGGTTTATCTTTTACTGTATATACAGCCGCAATAATTTTGACGGTACAGGTTTAATTCTTTGCTTAACTGGATGGTTTTTTTAAAACCATCCATTTTTTTAAAGTCGGCCTGGTAAAAATTAATTCCCTTTTTAGAAGCAAGTTCCAGTCCCAGAGAATTTATAATTTTATAGTTTTTATGTGGACTTATAGTTAGTGTGGTTCCAAATAAATCAAAACCCTGCTTTTTTGCTGTATCAGCAGTTTTATCCAGACGCATCCTGAAGCATAGGCTGCATCTGCTGCCGCCTTCGGGTTCATCTTTTAAATCTCTGGTTAATCTGAACCATTTTTTTACTTCATATTTTCCAACTGACAGTGGGATGGAATATTTTTTCGAGATCATTTTTACACACTTAAGTCTTTTAATATATTCTTCTTCCGGATGAATGTTAGGATTATAATAAAAAAAAGTTATATCAAAGTCCTGTTTTAACAGAAAATAAGGATAAAGGGCACAGGTTCCACAGCAAATATGGAGCAAGATTTTTGATTTTGTAGTTGAATATTTTAACATTTTACCTATAATTTTAAGTCTGTTTTGCTAATTTTATTTTCTTCAGGTATATTAATAAAAACATTTAAAAGTATCAAAGGTCTTTTTATGAATTATAATTTTTTAAAGATAGAAAAACCAGGAAGGCTTGAAGACATAGATCTCCTCTTTGGCCGTGGTTTGAAAATTTCCAGCTCTGTAGAAAAGGCAGTGGAAAGAATATTAAAGGAAGTTGAAGCAAACGGAGACAGGGCAATCTTGAAGTTTTGCAAAAAATTTGACCGGTTTGATGCTAAAGATATTAATAATATTAAGGTTAAGAGTAAAGAAATTGAACTGACTTCAAGAAAAGTAAAGAAAACATTTCCAGATCTGGTCGAGGCATTGGAGGTAAGTTACAGAAATATAAAAGAATATCACAATGCCCAGTTTAAAAAAGAGGCAGGTTCATGGACCATAAAGCCTGGTAATGGCAAAGAGGTTGGACAAATCTTGCTTCCCCTGGAAAGAGTTGGCATTTATATCCCGGGCGGAAGATATATTTATCCTTCCTCAGTAATTATGACCGTAGTTCCGGCAATGGTGGCAGGAGTAAAGGAAATTGTCATATGCACTCCGCCTCAGCCTGACGGTAATCTAAACCAGATTTTGCTATATCTTTGCGGAAGGCTAAAAATTAAGGAAGTTTATAAAATTGGCGGCGCACAGGCAATTGCTGCCCTTACATACGGTACGGAAAGCATTAAAAAAGTGGATAAGATTGCCGGCCCTGGTAATATATATGTTACTACAGCCAAGAAGAAGGTATTTGGTGATGTTGGTATTGATAGCCTGGCTGGCCCGAGTGATGTGGCTATTCTGGCAGATGATTCTTCCAATCCTTCTTTCATTGCTGCTGATATGATTTCACAGGCTGAACATGATCCGGATTCCAGAAGTATATTATTATCCTCCAGTCCGGATATAGCAAAAAAAGTTATTGAAAAAATTTACGGGCATCTGGATAGTCTTTTAAAAGAATATGGGGCGAGGGTGAATATGGAGGTCATTTTAAAATCGCTTAAGAAAAATTGTAAAATTATTTTCATCAAGGAAAAAGATCGGCTGGTTGAGATTTGTAATATTATAGCGCCAGAACACCTGGAGCTAATGGTAAAGGATGCAAAAAAAGTCTTAAAGAAAATAAAAAATGCAGGTGCAATATTTATTGGTGAATACTGTCCTGTGGCAGTCGGTGATTATATAGGGGGTACCAACCATGTTATTCCCACTAATGGAAATACGAGGTTTTCTTCACCACTGAGTGTATATGATTTTTTAAAAAGAAGCAGTGTAACTTTTTACAGCGAGGATGCTCTGCGGAAGGAAAAAAAGTTTATTGAGATATTATCTGAATTTGAAAAATTATTTGCACATCAAAATTCTGTTAGGTTAAGGTTTAAAAACATGAAGGATACAAAATGAATATAAGAATTAAGGAGTGGATTTCCAGATTGCCGGAATATATTCCGGGCAAAACCATAGAAGAAATAAAAGAGCGGTACAATCTGGATAGGGTTTATAAAATAGCATCCAATGAAAACTTATACGGACCACACCCCAGGGTTTTGGAAGAAATCTGTAAGAACCTGGATGATATAAAATATTACCCTGATAGCGAGTGCAGGGAAATAAGGCAGAAGCTTGCCGGAAAGTATAATGTAGATAGTGATACAATAATTATGGGGAACGGCACAGATCAGATTATTGAGATGATCTGTGACAGTTTTATTGGTCCAGGAGAAGGAGTAGTAATTGCTGATCCTACTTTTTTAATTTATGAAAAGTCAGTAGTAAAGTATGGTGGAACAGCAGTTAAAGTTCCCTTAAAGGATTTCAGGCAGGATGTAGAAATGCTGATAGAATCCATAAATGATAAGACTAAAATATTATTCCTGACCAATCCTCACAACCCTACAGGCACCAATATCACTCGTAGGGAATTTGACTATGTTATAGAAAATATTAATAAAGATGTATTACTGGTTGTGGATGAAGCCTACTGGGAATATGTGCCGGAGCAGGAAAAAATTAATACCATAGAATATCTATCCAGGTGCAGTAACCTTATGATATTAAGGACATTTTCAAAGATTTTTGGACTGGCGGGATTAAGAATCGGGTATGGAATAGCTGACAGGTCAATTATTTCCGCATTAAACAAAGTAAGAATTCCATTTAACGTAAATTCAATTGCGCAGAAAGCTGCTGCAGCTGCGCTGGATAATGAATCCTGTATTAATGAAATAAGAGAAAATATAGATAAGGAAAGGAACAGGTTCTATGACATTTTAAATAAAAATGGGATAGGCTTTATTAAATCATATGCAAATTTTATATTGATTAATACTGGTAAAAATAGTGATGAGATTGTAGAAGAACTACTGAAAAATGGGTTTATAGTAAGACCGGGGAAAAATCTGGGAATACCTGGATATATCAGGGTTACTATAGCTTTGCCGGAGATAAATGAAAAATTTTTATCAGTCTTTATAAAAATATTTAACAACCTATATAAAAAGGAAAAGGTATAAGAAAATGGAGACGGT
>VGAU01000179.1 GCA_016870675.1 Actinomycetota bacterium
TCTTGTTGAGTATCATCTTTAGAAGGAGGTGACCCATTGTTTTTTCCACCAGTTTTTCCCTCACTTGAAAGTATTTTTATCATAAAAGCAATAAAAACAATAATAAAAAATACAGATATTACCGCAGCCATAAAAGTTCCGGGATTATTTTTAATTTTTTCAATAGTTAGATATAACCTTGAATTGCTTTTTTTAAAATAATCTATAAACTTTTCATCCAGTAGTTTTTCATCTGACTTGCCAATATGGGATATTCTATCTATTATTTTTTTATCTATATTTTTAGAAGGCTCTATAACAGCATCTTTTGCAATTTTTAAATATCTATTTATATTATTCATAATAAATAATTTCTATAAGATTTTAAATCCCGGTATATTAGATTAAAATTAATTTTTTTTGTTTCAACTCATAATTTTATCATCTATACATTTTCAATTTTTCTTTTATCATCTTCCTCGCCCGGTGTATATTTGTCTTAACTGTTCCAATAGGTTTCCCTGTGAGTTCTGAAATTTCTCTATAGCTGTAATCCTGCAGGTCCCTTAGAATTATTGGAATCCGGTAACTTTCATCGAGGTTTACTATAATTTTCAATACTTTTTTTACCGTCTCTTTATTAAAAAAACTTTTTTCAAGGCTCTGGCTGAATTTTGTAAAAACTACTTCATGCTCCTCGGTTATTTTGTCCAGGCTAACTTTTTTATCTTTTATTTTTGAGTACAGCCTTAGTTTGTCAATACAGGTATTTACTGTAAGTTTCCTTATCCAGGTTTTAAAACTTGAAAGTCCTCTAAAACCCTTTATGGACAGGTATACTTTTACAAATACTTCCTGGCTTACATCCTCTGCTTCATGGGTGTCTCTTAATATAAAAAAGGCAGTAGTATAGACATATTTTGAGAATTGCTTGACCAGCTCTTCAAAAGCAGCCTTATCTCCCTTTTTTGACTTTGCAACCAATATCTTTTCATCTATTTCACGGGGTCTGCTTCTTTTATTATTTTTATCCAACACTTCCCTCTTTTTAAAGCTGCCTAGTTAACATTCTCTGTTGTTGGGCTCTCGACCAATCCCAGGGTGATATTTAAATACTCTCCATCTCTATATATTTTTATATTAACTGAATCTCCTACATTGTGTCTTAAAATCTGCCCAAGCAATTCTAAAGGATCCTGCACCTCAACTCCTTCAAACTGGACAATTATGTCTCCGGATTTTATTCCTGCTTCCTCAGCAGGATATCCTTCCATAACGTTAGTAATATATACTCCGGTTACATCGGTTTTATTTTCTCCCATTTCTACACCTATAAAAGGAATCCTTGCCTTTCCAAATCTTATAATTTGCTCTGCAATATTAACCGCCGTATCACTGGGTATAGCAAATCCAATCCCTGCACTAGCTCCAGACGGGGAAAATATTAAAGTGTTGATACCTATTACCTTACCAGCTGAATTTACCAGTGGACCCCCGCTGTTACCCTGATTTATTGCAGCATCAGTCTGTATCAGGTTAACCATAGGAATTGTTTCCTCTGAACCAAGAGCTCTTCCCTTTGCACTTATCACTCCCATGGTTACGGTTTGCTGAAGCCCAAAAGGGCTTCCTACTGCAATCACCAGATCTCCTACTTTTGCGCTATCTATTGAGGTGAAGCTGGCAGCTTTGAGGCCATCTGCTTTTATCTTTATAACTGCCACATCAGTATTTTTATCTGCTCCTACCAGTTCTGCCGGATATTCGCTGCCGTCATATAAAGTCACTGCCAATTTCTCTGCATCACCAGCCACATGATTATTGGTTATAATATAGCCATCTTCGGTATAAATTACTCCGGAACCTATTCCCTCCTGTTCCTGCGTCTGTCCAAATATATCCATAACTTTTACAGTGACTCTTATGTTTACTACAGAAGGGATTACTTCTTCTACAACTTTACTTATTGCACTGTCTAAATCCTTGAGTAAAAGTCCTCCGCCTTCTCCTTTTCCTTCCAGTTCCGGTGAGCTTGCTTCTTTTTCTCCTTTATCTTCTGCTAATAATTCATCTTCCTGGGTTTTTTGATCAGGCGTAACCTGTTCTTCATTACCCGTAAAGCCTTTAAGCAAATCCGATGGAGATACTTTATTTATTACAGACAGAATACCCAGCGTAAGCGCTCCCCCGATAAATAAAAAGACCATCGCTATCACTATTATGATAAGACCTCTTATAAAAAAAGACTTAAACCCATTATTTTCACCCATTTTAAATTCCTCCTTACCATTCTAAACTCTTGATATTTATTCTGTTTCTTCAGCCTCTTCAACAGGAACATTGCCGGATCTTAATCTGAGAGCATCTTCCTGAATTTTCAATGCGGCGTCCCCAGGCAGTATATCCCCGGATATAACATTTTTAACGTTATCCCTTATAGCATCTCTTATTATCCTTATAAGTTCTTCATGAGGTTTCCCCCGGCACACCTTCGCCTGCTGAAAGGCATCATAAACTATGTCATTATTTTTAATTACTTCATCTCTATCAATATTCTTTAAAACCGGAAAAGTATCTGTATTTGAAGTCCAGTCTATCTGGACCTTTTCAGTTAACATATATTGTATAAATTCATTCACTGCCTCTAATTCACTTCCGTAACAATTTATATTTATCATAAAACCAAGACCGGAAATCAAAGGTGTAGGATATTTATCACCCTGCCAAACACGGGGTATTTTTGCTATACCGATATTTAATTCAGCTTCCTGATATTCTTTTATAGACCGGATATTGTTGATAATCATGTGAGCGTTCCCGCTCTTGAATAATTCATTTATCTCTTCATATTCTATATCATAAGGTAAAATTTTTTCTTCATTATATATATAAGTTAAGAATTCCATAGTCTTTTCAGTAGCTTTGGTATCTAAAGTCAGTGAATTGGAACTATAATCAACAATCCAATCAGCGTATCCTCCTATAAAAGGTATTATCCAGTCTGGCTCACTGGCATTGAGTAAAAATCCATAAGTCCATTCCCTAAAATTATTCACTTCCTTGCAATATTCAATAACTTCTTCAAAATCCATAGGAAGTTTATCTATCAAGTCTTTATTATAAAAAAGGGCTAAAAAATCAAAGCTCCTGAAAGGAATTATGTAATTTCTGTTGTTATATTCAGAAATTTCCACAAGACCTTCTAAAAATAAAGAATAATCTGCTTCATCTGCTATTTCTTTTATTACGTTTCCCGGAACAAGCCTTTGTACACCATCAAAATCAAGCAGCAGTAATTCAGGTCCTGCGCCAGCCAGACTAGCAGCTTCAAACTGGTCTTCCAGCTCCTCCTGGTTCCTAAAATGTCTTGTTTCTATATCAATATGATCATTTTCAACTATAAAATTGTCCACGCTTTCTATCAGGGCGAATCTCTCTTTGGGGTCGAGGCAATCCCAGAGAGTTATCCGGGTTGGAAGTTTTTCACTGGCTGTAATTTCACTTTCACCGTCTTTCACTACTTCCTCTTCAGCTTTTCCCATATCCCCTTCTACCCGGGGTTTAATCAAATTACATGATATGTTATTTAATAAAAAAAATAGGGAGAGTGCAATAGACATTATTATTAATCTTACAGGTGCTCTGCTTTTGACCTTAAGCACATTTCCAACCATTTTATATCCTCAATTCTATTAATATGACCGGACTTTCACCAATTATATTATAAATGCAATTTTCATTCCATATCATAAAATCATAAAAAATAGCTGTCAAATAAAACCATCATTTATTTTATAAAAAGTGGGTGTCTTTTAAAAAATGCTGATAAGCATTATAAACAATCAGGTATTAAAATTATTTTGCTGCTTTCTTATTACTTTACTAGCAATTATTCAATATTTATAAATTATAAATATGTCAGTGATATTATTTTTCAATTCTGTCCAGTTTTGTTATCCTTTTTCTGCCCATAATAAGCGCCTCTTCCGTGTTTTCTTAAGTAGTGCTTATCAAGCAGGCTCTTTTTTATATTATCAATG
>VGAU01000180.1 GCA_016870675.1 Actinomycetota bacterium
TATTGTCCATCTCAAGCAGTTTAATTGCATCTCTATATCCACTTTCTATATCGAAATTATCAAGTATTATATATTTTTTATTAACATTTAGGCCAAATTCTTTAAAGGCTTTGGTATAGCCTTCGATTTTTTCTCTGGTCGGGATAAAATTAGTAGATCCCCCTAAAAATGCTATTTTTCTTAAACCCTTTTTAAGCATATAGTTGGTAGCAGTATAACCTGCTTTTACCTCATTAATTCTAACAAATGGAATGTCGATGTTTTTAAGCATTCCATTTATAAAAACTATTGGAACATTTTTTTTATGTAAATATATGTAATGTTCAAAATCACCTTCATACTTACTCATTTCAGTAGAGATAAATATAATGCCCTCAACATGTTTTTCCAGGAGATTTTTTACAAATTCAATTTCTTTTTTGACAGTGGAATCGGTATTGCATAAATAAACAGTATAATTGCTATCAAATGCCTTATCGCTTATACCTTTTGCCATTTCTGAAAAAACTGGATTTATTATATCCGGTATCAGAAGACCTATTGTTTTACTGGCTTTTTTTACAAGATTTCTTGCAAAGAAGTCGGGGCTATAATCAAGTTCTTTAATTACTTTTAGCACCAATTCTTTTGTTTGCTTTTTTACAAATCTACTGTTATTTAGAACTCTGGATACTGTAGCAATACCTACACCTGCTTTTTTTGCTACGTCATAAATTGAATACTTATCTTTTTTAATCATAAATATTTTGTCCTTGCAATTTATTTTTTTCTATTCTATAATTTAAAGATAAACTGGAAACGCTTCCATTATATCATAAGAATATCAATAGTTAAAAAAGTTTTGTTTTTTTTCATTAAAGTTGGAAGCGCTTCCAATTTTCGAAGTAATTAATTATTACATTAACATGACAGGAGGTGATCTTATAAGGTTAAAGAAAAATATGTAAATATTAAAAAGGAGGTGATGCTTATATTTGTAATTTGGGGTATTATTTTTATAAAAATCAGTTGATTTAATAAAAGAGGAGAAAAAATGAAAAAAACAATTTTTTGGCTAGTTATTATTATATTCACTCTATCACTTACTTTAATAGGAACTGGCTGTAAAGAAGAAGCTGCTCCTGCTGAAGAAGTTACAGAAGAAGTAACAGAGGAAGAGGCTGCACCACCGGAGGAGGAAGCTGAAGAAGCTGTAGCAGAAGAGGAAGCTATTGAACCTGTAACTATTACATTTTGGCACACATATAATGTTGAATCTAATGAGTATGTAACTTTAACAGATGTTGTTATACCAAGATTTGAAGATGAAAATCCAAATATAACTGTTGTAGAACAGCAAATTCCATATGAGGAGTTTCATACAAAATTAGTAACTGGTATTGCAGGTGGGGTAGTCCCAGATGTAGTAAGGATGGATATTATTTGGGTTCCAGAATTTGCTGAAATGGGTGCTCTAGCTTCAGTAGATAATTATGATAGTTTTTCCTCTATAGCAGAGCAGGTTTTCCCTGGCCCCCTTGATACATGCAAGTGGGGTGACAATTATTATGGGGTTCCACTTACCACAAATACAGAGTTAATATTTTGGAATAGGGCAATGTTTGAGGAAGCTGGAATTGGTGGACCTCCAACGACATGGGATGAATTTGCAGATGATGCCGAAAGACTAACTAAACCTGGGGAAACATGGGGGCTAGCTATCAGTGATTGTTCTCCATGGAACTTCTTGCCATTTATATGGAGTGGCGGAGGTAGTGTAACTGATGAAGATATTACAACGGCTACTGGTTACATTAATAGTGAGGATAGTGTAAATGCTGTACAATTTATTGTTGATCTTTTCAATGATGGTTACATTGCAGATACAATTATTGGTGGTGGTATTGGAATGCAGGATGGATATGCAAATAATGTATATGGAATGTTTAAAGGTGGACCATGGTTTTACGGTATGATAGGTGGTCAATTCCCAGATGCTGAAATCAATACAGCACTTATGCCAACTGGTAAGGGAGGATCTATTTCAGTAATCGGTGGAGAAGATCTTGTAATTTTTGATGGTTCTGCAAATAAAGATGCTGCTTTTAGATTTGTAGAATTTATGGTTTCTGAAGAAATTCAGCTCATATTTGCAGAAACTGGGCAGATTCCAGTGCTTAATACGATTGCTGAATCAGATTACATAAAGAACCATGAATTTTACCCAATTTTTATGGAACAACTAAAAACGGCAAAGGCGAGAACTGTACATCCTGGTTGGCAGGAAATGGATGCTGCTATTAAATTAGGAATTGAAGAAGCAATAAATGGAGTAAAAACGGTACAAGAAGCTTTGGATGGAGTAGCAAGTGAAATAAATACAATTATAGAAAAATACTAATTAGTAACTATGTAAGATGGGGTTAGCTCTGTTTTAGCAAAGCTAGCCCCAAACTTTTTTAGAATTCAAATGAATATAATGTAAGCATGAAGAAGATCAAAAAGATATTTATAGATATATATAAAAATAGAAATATTTACATTTTTATATTGGTACCGCTATCTCTATTTTTAATTTTTATTCTTTATCCAATTGTCAGGTCTTTTATTATGAGTTTTTATGATTGGAAGATTATTGGTTCAAGCACATTTGTTGGATTTAGGAATTATATTAATGCATTTAATGATCCTATTTTAAATATATCATGGAGAAATACGATAATTTATAGCATAGTAACTGTTCCAGGACAAATGATTTTTGCGATGACTGCAGCTATTCTCTTAAATCAAAAGATTAAAGGAAGAATTTTTTTTAGGACGTTATATTTTTTACCGGTCGTTACATCATGGATTGTAGTATCTTTTATATTTATGTTTTTATTTAATAGCCAAGCAGGTCTTATTAATTATATATTAAAAGATATATTACATATTACTAAACAATATTATGCATGGCTAAGTAATGGAAAATCTGCATTATTTATAATAGCAATTTTAGGTATTTGGAAGGGGATTGGATGGTCTATGGTAATTTTCCTTGCTGGACTTCAAAGTATTCCTGAGGAATTTTATGAAGCTGCTAGAATTGATGGTGCATCACAAGCAAGACTGTTTTGGAAAATAACTATTCCACTTATGCGTTCCACCTTAGTTTATGTGTTAGTTATGTTAATAATAGGTTCATTT
Source organism: Actinomycetota bacterium (assembly GCA_016870675.1). Classification (GTDB taxonomy): domain Bacteria; phylum Actinomycetota; class Humimicrobiia; order Humimicrobiales; family Humimicrobiaceae; genus Hydromicrobium. The sequence goes on from VGAU01000180.1 coordinate 3,166, forward strand.
CAGGTATTTACTTCCATTTATATTATGACAAGTGGTGGTCCAATGCATAAAACAGAAGTCGTTCTTACTTGGCTTTATACAAATGCATTTAGTTATTTAAGGTTTGGTTATGGTTCCGCAATTGCAGTTATTATGACAACTTTTATATTTATAATTACTGTTATACAAATTAAGTTATTAAGTAAACCTATTGAATATTAAGAGTAGGGGAAATCAAATGTTGAAATTTAGGTTTTTAAAGAGCACTATATTGTATGTGATTTTGTTTTCTGGTGTAATAATCACAATTATTCCTTTTTTATACATGTTTTCAACTTCGTTGAAAGATCAGGTTTATGTATTTGAAATTCCTCCTAAATTTATTCCAGAAGAGCCAACCATACAAAATTATATAGTTGCATGGGGGGCAGGTAATTTTAGATTGTATTTTTTAAATAGCTTAATAGTTACCGTTTCGACTGTGGTGTTGGTAGTACTTTTTTCTTCAATGCTTGCATTTGTTTTTGCCCGTTATAGGTTTCCGGGAAAAAACATTTTATTTTATTCTTTATTAATGACCTTAATGATCCCAGTTATTATTTATATTATTCCTGAATTTATATTAATTAAAAAATTATACCTATTAAACTCTCTAATTGGATTAATTCTTATTTATACTAGCTCACAATTAGCTATGTATACTTTCCTACTTAAGGGGTTTTTTTCAGAAATCCCAAAAGAACTTGAAGATGCTGCTAAATTAGATGGTTGTAATATGATAAGAATGTATTGGAAAATATTCCTTCCTC
>VGAU01000181.1 GCA_016870675.1 Actinomycetota bacterium
CAGATCTCTGAGAAACTTTTGATACCATATATGTAGAAAAAATACCTCCCAGTATATAGACAATGGCTATACTGAAATCAAAATCAGTTGCAATACCTGCAAATATTCCCAGACAGACAGTCAACATTATCCCCATACGCTCGTTAAATAAAATGGTACAAATAAGCGACGCTGCTATTATTGGAAATAAATAATTCCAGAAATTTAAATGTATGGATGAAAGTATGGTAAGCGCCTTTATTAGCACCGTAAATATGATCATCAGAAGTGCAATTATGCCTATTTTCTTTGTATTATCAAAGATGTTTAAATTAAATTTGTAAATATAAAATCCAAATAGCACCAGAATCACAGAAGATATAAAGAATATATAAAGCAGCCTTTTCCAGTTAAAACCCGTCTGGAGCAAACCCAATTTAGTTAATATAAGAATATCGTTATCGTTTATAATTTCTCCCTCAAAAACAATTGTCTGGCCTTCAAGTATAGTTACCATATAGGGACTGGTGTTTAATCTGGCTTCTTTCCTTGCCTCTTCAGTAGCAGCAGGATTAAATACTGCTGTAGGTTGAATATTTTTTTCCAGCACATCTGTTATTACAGGAATGTTTTCGGGTTTTATATCTTTATCCGCCTCAACCATCCTGGAGGCTTCACTCCTTGCAAAATCCACTTCAGTTGGCTTTATTTCTTCTTTCATTATTTCCCTGGCTATATCCTGGGTTTTTGTTAAAAGCATATTAAGATCATCTACTGATAGATTAAGCGCCAGAGAAATAATGGATTCAGGGTACTTGCTACCCAGAAGATTGGTCATATAATCAACTTTTTCTTCAAAAGTTTTATCTTCTTTTTTCTGGACTATACTGGTTAGAAGGTAAAAATACTTTATCTGGTAAAGGGCTCCTTCTTCACCATTTAAAACATCTATATCATAAACATATATATCTTCTACCCCTGCTTCGTTTTTATTTCTATCTTCTTCGGTTTTTTCAACATCCTCAAATTCTATACCCTTATTTGCCTTAATGGTTCTGGAACTGGGTTTTCCCAGCTCTATACCAATATGAGGAGAATAGCTATATGTAAGAATAGCTACCACAAGAACCAGGGTTAAAATAAATATATACATTCTTTGAGCAATTTTGCTACTGAATGAAAAATATTTATTAATAAAATCCTTCATTTTTTCTAGCTTCCGCTTTTCAGTTTTTAGAAGCTCTTTGTTATTTTTATTTCTGGCTATCATTTTAATTCATAATCCAATGTAAATTATACTATAAAATTATTCTTTATTTCTTTCCCCATAAACTTTATAGGCATCTACGATCCTCTGCACCAATTCATGTCTGACCACATCTTTTGAACTAAGGTATACAAACTCAATTCCATGTATTCCCGTCAAAATGTTTTTTATTATAATCAAGCCGGATTCTTTATCGCTGGGTAAGTCAATCTGGGTAATATCGCCAGTTACAACTATTTTAGAGCCAAACCCTAATCTGGTAAGAAACATCTTCATTTGTTCCGGGGATGTATTTTGAGCTTCATCAAGAATAATAAAAGAATCATTTAAAGTCCTTCCTCTCATGTAGGCTAGAGGTACTACTTCGATAATGCCCATATCCCGATACTGCTGAAATTTTTCAACATCCAGCATTTCATATAAAGCGTCATATAAAGGTCTCAAGTAGGGATTTACCTTATCGTACATGTCCCCTGGCAGAAACCCCAGTTTTTCGCCTGCTTCAACCACAGGTTTTACTAAAATTATCCGCCCTACTTTATTTTCCTTTAAAGCTTCAACAGCCAAAGCTAAAGCCAGATAAGTCTTCCCTGTTCCAGCCGGCCCTATTCCAAAAACAATTGTATTTTCCTTAATCGCTTCAATATATTTTTTTTGACCTTCTGTGCGCGGTTTAATCTTCTTTCCACTATTTACCACAATACTATCTTTAAATATTTCATGTGGTTTTAAATCTGATTTACTTTCCATAATTTTTATTGAGTCGCTAACTTTCTCGGAATTTAATTTCTGTCCAAGATTTATCTGTAATGCTAATTCTTCTATTAGTCTTTTGACCTCTTTTACATTTTTATTCTTCCCTGATATTTCCAGCTCATTTCCCAGTATAAAGATCTCCACGTTATATTTTCTCTCAATAAGCTGAAGTAACTCATCTCTATCACCAATTAATTCTGCCATTGAATGCTCGCCCTTAAAATCAATGCTTAATTTTTGTTTCACTGGAGACAATAGTCCCTCCTTTTCAAAGATTTCTTTTTTTAACATTATTAAATAAATTAATTAGAAGCTGCATAACAGGCAAATTATATGAATCATTAAAAATTTTAACCAGGTGGCCAACTAAATTTTCTTTTTCCTAATATATGAAAGTGCAGATGATTTACACTCTGGCCAGCACCGCTGCCTGTATTGATGACTACTCTGAATCCCTCCTCGTCCAATCCCAGTTTTAGCGCCACCTTACTAATTGTTTCCATTAATTCTTTTATTAATCTAGAGTCCAGCTTTTCAATTTCCAGAATGGAACTAATATGTTCTTTTGGGAGAGCCAGAAGATGCACCGGTGCTTTTGGCGATATATCTTTAATTATCAGAACATTATCACTCTCAAATACTATATTGCTTTCTATTTCTTTATTTAAAATTTTACAAAAAAGACAATCTTCCATTGCATTTTTTATAATTTTTCTTTAATTTTAATGTAATTTTTTTTCAACCAATCTTATCCTAAGTGGGTGATTATACTATTTTTTCAAATTTTTACAACTTTTCGAAATTTATGAAATCTATGTTTTTCGAAATTTATGTGTTCCCATGTTGCCCAAAAAAGTATCTGAAATTATTTAAATAATTTGGATAAATTCCCTTTATTTAAAGATAAAATCTACATCTCTAATACTCTCTTTATGTTACATGCAAAAACATATTTACAGAGATCCAAATAACCAGGATTGCTTTTTATCTCTTCTTCCATGTGCTTATTTAGGGCTTCATTAATTATTTTATTTTGGCTTTTATCGGTTTTATAGCTTAACATTTTTAGCTTCTTCCTGGTGTCGGGTGTTAAGTAAAAGTCTCCTTATTTGTTTTAGGAATATTTTTTTAAGTAAGTCAGAATATCATCTAAGTCAGCTATAGCAAGGGCAACAACTGAATCAGCAGCACCGTAATAAACCAGAAGTTCATTTGTTTTTTTATCAATAACTGCCCCGCAGGGGAAAACAACGTCATCCACATCGCCTACTCTTTCATAACTCTCTTTTGGGCCAAAAACCCAATCTCTGCTCCGGCAGATTAATTCAAGAGTTTCCAGATCCAACAAAGCCAGCCCTACACGATAAATAGAACCGGAAGCTGTGTTTCTTGCCCCATGGTAAATAATCAGCCAACCATCCGGAGTTTTAATAGGCGGCGAGCCCAACCCTACCCTATCAGAATCCCATGCTCTGTTTCTGGCAGGAATCAATACTCTATCCCTGCCCCAGAAATTTAGATCCCTTGAAAAAGAAACCCAGATATCAGCTCTTCCTCCAAAAATTGGCCTGTTTATAAGGGCAAAGTATCCTTTGAAAGTTTCAGGGAACAAAGAAGCATTTTTATTTGGAGGCATTAATTGCTGTCCCAGGCGCTTAAAATCTAAAAAATCTCTAGTTGCAATCATAGAAATACCCGGAGGTTCTCCGGTTACTCCTTCAAAGAAAGAAACACAGGTAATTATATATTCCTGCCTTTCTTCCAGCCAGATAATTCTGGGATCTTCCAATCCAAATACAGCTTCGCCAAATTTTGACTCAGCAGTCAGTGATGGTACGGGTTGTATGTTCCAATTTGTTTTCCCGTCTTTGCTTTTGGCAATAGTTAAATGGGAGTAACCCTGCTTGTCTTCAACACGAACTAAAAGCAAAACTTCATCATTAAATT
>VGAU01000182.1 GCA_016870675.1 Actinomycetota bacterium
TTCTTCTCTGGCAATCCGCTTACGGAGGCGAGGTAAGCTTCCCAGTCATCACAGGCTTGGTTGTATAATTCGCTTCCTTTTGCTTTTCCACAGTTACTACATAGGCTCTTACCATCTACTACACTTACATTGTAATCTTGGCATAAACAGCCTTTCTTTCTTGGCTTCTCCATCTTCATCTCCTCCTTAAACCTTCCGCCTTTTTATCTATGTTCGGGGTGGCAATAGTTATCCTTCCAAGGGTTGAGTTAGGTATTTTAAGTGTTGCTTGGCTTTATCTATATAACCATCTAATTGACCATTTGCCCAAGGAAACGCTATTCTTACAAAATCCCATAAGTCTTGGTGGCACTTTCTGATATATTCAAATGTTTTATCGGGTATCTGCTCGCCATCAAAATATTGACTCATATTCTCCCCCTCTCTTATAACCCGAGTCTTTTGTTTAGTTCTTGGTGGATGAAATTAGCTACTTCTCTACCTATCCGTTCACTAACCTTTAATTTTAAATCACCCTCTATCAAATTGCTCATCACGATTGTGGATATATCACTTCTCAAGATTTCTTCGCTCGGCAGTAAGGATTTGATGGAAGCAATAGTATTGTCTCTCAATTCCTTTTTCTCATTTTCGCAATCCACGCTGAATTCTGCAATAACATAATACTTTTGACCGTAATCTTTCAACAACTCCCCTAAAGTCATTCTTTACCTCCCTTCAATCTTCATATAATGACCGTTGTATCCCTGCTCTTTCTTCTTCAGTTTCTTCATCATAACAGTCGTGGCATAAAACAGGATAATCGTGCTGATGTAGTTTAGAGCCGTTAAAAAAGTAAACTCCGCAATGACTACAACATCGTCCATTAATCATATCATCTGCTATTTCACCCATATTATTCCTCCTTAAGATTTGGATTTAGCCGCAGAAATTCGACCCTATAGGCGTTCCAACCATATTGAAATTGATTTTCACCATAACATACTTCCTTAACTATACTCGTCTCCATTATTTCTGCCTTTTGAGGTATCTTCACCTCGCACACCTTCGCCATAGCCTGGGCAAGTTGATTTACATATAATTCTGTCATTTTTCTATTTTCTGTTCCTCGATGTGTATAATCATACATAATACTTATCCTTATTGCCTTCTCTATCTTTGATATAAGGTCTTTGTTCATCTTACCTCCTGATATATTATCTCCGCCTTCTTCTTGAACATCGCCGTCTTCGCCTGTGAGATGGCTGGCTGGATGCCTTTGTCTATCAACTTATACCATTGCGGGGTTAAGTAACCTTTGATGACACGGATGCGCTTAAACTTTCTCATAGGTAGATATTTTTTATCGAACAAATAGATAAATTATTATTACTAACGCTACTATATATACCCAAAAAGGCGGCATTGGCACAGGTTCAAATAGAAATCCCATCTTTTTCCTCCTTGTAATCTTCATACCCATTCTCCTTCGCCCACTTCATAAAATCCTTACATCCCCTAACCTTCCACCACGTTACAAATCCCTTTCCATAGAAGCAGATGAGATATGAGGAAAACCTGAAGCACTCATCGTTGGGCAGATATATCTTTTTCTTCATTCTTCCTCCTCTTTAACGGAAAGGCGACGGCAGGATTCGAACCTGCCGAGTTTATTCCTATACGGACTCACACCGTTCTGGCATGCCAAGAAGCCACGTCGCCTTTCTTCATTGAGATTTCTCTATAAGTTTAGGCAAATAAATACAGAAGTGGTCATACCAACACCTGACACAAAACTTCTTTGGTAATTCCTTTCCATTAATATTAAAACTTATGGTATTTCCACCAATATCTCCGTGAATAGGGCAAATATATTCTGGCGAAGAAGGAGGTTGTTGTTGTTGAAGCATAACATCATTTGAATTGTCTATTAGGATTTCATCTTGAGCCCACCTGCTTACTGATACAAGGATTAACGCTACTGCGATGATAAGGGGTTTCATTGTTTCTTCCTCCAAACGCTTTCGTTTATATCGATCCAACCAATCCAATTTTTTATCTTTATTTTCCACATATCTCCATTTTTCTCTAAAACAGTCGCCTCATACCATTTATCATCGCTATCACTCATACCAAACCAATAACTCATTTTTCCACATAGAAAAATCCTCTCGTTTTTATCTGAACATCCTCCTAAAATTAAAAAAGTTAAAATGAATAAAATTACAATATGTTTCATCTATGCCTCCTTTTTCAAATATAAATAATATTCCTTTAACCAACTAAGAAAAAATCGAATGGCGATAATTTTACAAACAACTTTAAGATAGGGTATTACCCATTCTCGGCTTACACTACTGGCTTCAAATTCAATATTCCATAAAAACCAAATCCATAATAATTTTATAAGCAAAATCCAAACCATCTACGCCTCCTATTACAACATCGGTTTTATTGTGTTTTGAAGACGTTTTTCTGCCATAGCGCAATAATCTGGCGATAAGTCTATACCGATATAATTTCTGCCAAGTTCTTTACAAGCTACTGCAGTTGTGCCCGAACCTATAAAAGGATCAAGGATTATATCATCTTTATTGCTATTAACCTCTATCAGATGTTGCAATAATTTTTTCGGTTTTTCCGTAGGGTGTTCAGTTTCTTTGTAAGCAGAAGCGTTAGGACTTAAAAAATAATTAGCCATATATTTTTGGTCTTTGAAATTTTTTAATTTACTATTGCCTTTACTGCCAACCCATATATGTTCTGTTCCACTATTCCAATTAACTTTGCGAAATGAAGGCACAGGATTAGTTTTAACCCAAACATAAATACATCTTGATTTGAAACCTAATGTAGGGGCGAGCATTAAATCAAATAATCCCGTTTTTTGTTTATCAAAAAAAACATATATCCAAGCCCCGATTTTCATTACCCTATGACATTCAGCAAACCATAAAGCAACCCACTCAAAATATTCCTTATTGCTTTCCCAATTTCTATCCCATTTACCAAAATCAAGCCCTATATCACTTCGCCTTTTCCAATTATAATGCGCATAAGTTCTCTGAATTTTATTGCCTTCAATACTAATTTTGTATGGTGGGTCAGTTAATACCAAATCCATGCTTTCATTGGGTAGGGTTTTAAGAACTTCTACTGCATCGCCACAGATAATTTTATTTACGAAGTTTTCTATCATCTTTCGGGCACTTCTTATATCCAGGGGTTACCTTCCCCAAATTCTCCAGCTCGTTCTTGAAGCTCTCGCGTAAACAAGTAAGATACAGACAATCCATTTTTCCGACAAATTTCTCACGCTCAAGTAGCTTTTCTCTCCAGTCAAGGCCGCGGAGTTCGATTATCTTATCAAGTATAATCTTATTGCGCGGGTCGGTCAAGCCCCAATTATGATGGCCATAATGATGCGGAAACCAATTAACCAAGAGGAGGTTATCGTCAACATATCTTAATTTCGGATGAGTTGAAACGCTCAATATGTGAAACCTGCCTAAATTATTGCCAGGTAGACCAGATATTTCACAACGCTCGCCGCGCTTGAGCTTGAGTATCTGAAAATGGAACTTGTCGCAGGACTTGAGGAGACGACCACGGATGCTCATATTTACCTCGGATTTAACTTTATAAACTCGTCAATAGCGTCTCGTAGGGCGGGTAATGTCGCACCGTATAAACTGATTTCTCTCGACCACCACCCAAAGCAACTTTCAAAACAACTTATCCTTACAAACCCATTTTTATCGAGCTGTAATCGAACCTTGTCTCCGTTGTATTCGTAAACCTTTTTCTTTATCATCTTGTCCTCTTTAGTGTGGTCATGTTTTACCCCTTGTATTCAATCAGCGTTTATTTCTACTATCAAACCCTTATTAACCCGTCCGTCTTTTTTCATTGCGGGAATTTCCGTTCTAACGCGCATACCTTCCTGCTCTATGACTTTGTATACATCTT
>VGAU01000183.1 GCA_016870675.1 Actinomycetota bacterium
ATCTTATCATTCCTGTCCCATAAGTTATCTGGAACGTGTCTGGCGGTTCACCTGCCATAATCATGGTCTTAATCTGAGCTCTCATGACGTCTCCGCCGCCTCCTGCTACAGGATTCTCAACAATTTCTACATCAGGATATTCTTCCAGAAAAGCAGCAAAAAGAGCGTCGATAGCTTCTTTTTCTCCACCTGCAGTCCACCAGTGGTAGACAGTTAATTCACCTTCAACAGGAACTTCTTCTTCAACTGCTTCCTCAACTTCTTCAGCAGGAGCTTCTTCTTCAACTGCTACCTCTTCAGCAGGTGCTGCTTCTTCCTTACAACCAACGCTCATAAGTACCATTGAAAAGACAAATACCACCACTAAAGCTAAAATCGAATACTTCTTCATTGTCTCCCCTCCTTGTTTTTTGTAATCTTTTAAAATATGCTAATATTAACTGCTGGATTTGCCTTAACTTAATAGAGCTAAAGGCAAACCTTATCTTTTTTTAACAAAAATATTTATTTCCTATATCTATTAGGCACCTCCTTTCATCATTTTTAACGTAATCATTTTGTCATAAATCATCCCCCCTAACCACTGTTTTTTAATATATCCCTACTATATCTATAAACATGAAAGTAGCTGACCATAATATTTCAATAATACGAGCCCTTTACCATTTAAAAATACATCTATAGACCTTTACCTCTTAAGGAAATTAAGTTTTAGATTTTAAACCCTCAAATCAAACAAAAATGAATCCAATTTAACATAATAAAATAGAAAGACTAAAACTAAGGTAGATGTATAATTTTTTAAAAATAAATTAATTTTATTACCAATCATCATTAATATTATTAATAACAATATGATAAAGATAACCATTGATTATCTTTAAAATACTACTGGCCTAATTATCCAGCCATCTGCATAAATTCCCCTTTTATTTAATCCTGTAATTTTACATTTTTTCTGAAAGCCAGAGCAATACATTGTGCCAGAACTCACCGTATGAGTCCCAGCTAATAAATGCAGTCCCCCAGTGTTTTAAAAAATCAGATGTAAAAGCCATTGTTTTGCCTTTTCCGTAATTCCCGGTAACAATAAATGGGTCACCATCTATCTCAGCTAACAAATCGGCATCTTTTTTAGCTGTTACTTTGTTATAGCCCAAAAACGTTGGCCACTCTTTATTTACATTTTTAAATATTGGATGATTTTCTTTGAGAATCTTAGGGGTACAACCCTGTGGTTTTTCTTTACGGTCATCAGATGAGCTAATTTCTACCGGGAGTATTTCTTCTATCGGGGTACCATGGTAACCTGCAACTGCCTTTTCTCCCTGGAAAGAGGCCCATCCTCCTATCATAATATATGACTTTCCTTTTTCAACATACTCTTTAATAGTTTCCAGTCTGTCAGGCCCCATTGGAGCAGTAAACATATCAGGGTATAATTGAAGTGTATTCTTTCCGCAATCACTGGTAATAACTACATCATACTTTCCTATTTCTTCAAGTGTTTTCGGGAAAGAAGTCAATGCAACATGGTTTGGCATATGCACTACTTCTATATCTTCAAACTTAGACATTTCCTCAACAAACCACACTCCAAAATTCTCATATCCACCAAGATGAATTATATCAAATCCCTTGATATGCATCTTAAGCACAAACCACGTTTCACCCACAAGCAATACTTTTATTTTTTCTTGCATCTAACGCCCTCCCCGATTATGTTAATAAATTAAATTCACTTTCAGCTTAAATTTAATTCATTTTTTTATTGTTAACTTATTTATAATGTATAATTTAAACTTTGTCAAGTCACTTTATAAAGTTTTTTTAAAAAGGCCTTTAAATTGTCCAAACAAAAAAATAGATTTACAAAAATTACCTATACTGATAATAAAAAAATTAGTTGCCAGAGGATAAAACCATAATTCTTACAGAACTTTTTTACCGGGTTAATCTAAATTACGGAACAAAAAAATAGTTTAAGTAGTATAATATTAATAAATGGAAGAGAGCATAGGGACTTTTCAGTTTTAACTTACTTTTTACATTCTTTCGTTTGTAAATTTCAGTTGTTTCTAAAAGTTGCCTCCTGCTCTAAGGGCAATTATAAATATAGCAATTAGGAAACTGGAATCAAGAGAAATTCTTTATTTTCAAGATTTTATTAATTACTTTTCTTTAGTCCAGTTTGACGAGTGGCTGTGCTCAAATGTTCTAAAAAAAGTCCCCCATAGACACTTTGTATTCTCCATACCAAAAATATTAAGGATATACTTTCTCTTTAACAGAAGCCTCTTAAAAGAAGAAAGAAGAACAAAAAAAATTTATAAAAATGGTTAATGAAAATCAGGCAATAATAAACAAAATATGTTTTGGGTACCCCCAAGTAGTGGAATTTCGAACCAGATTTTAAGAGAATTAGTTAATTTAAAAAATATACTATTTACTAAATCTACCATTATCTTTAAACCGAGGTAACTTACTGATATTTTTTTCAAGCCATCCTCTATTAATAACTTTAGGATTATCAAATTCAGATACAAATGGTTTTATATTCAGTAATGGTGTACCATCAACTATGTCTACATCCTTTATATATAGAATATTTTTTTTAGCCTTTATCAATCTTACAATGGATATTCCTACTGTATTTGGTCTAGATGGTGCCCTTGTTGTAAATATACCGTGAAGTTTATTATCCATAAATGGTACTACCTCTAATGAGTAAGATTTTGAAAGATGGAAATGATATATTAGAATAATATGAGAAAAACCTTCAATGTCCTTTAATCCTTTTTCATATTTTGGAAAAACTTCCACGGTTCCTTCTATATCTTTTGCAGCAGAAGGTTGGATTGGCATTCCTTTTTGTTCTTTAAACTTTGAATGTATAATACCTATAGGTTTGTAGATTATGTCTATCATAATTTCAATTGATTAATTTTTGCCGAAAATATTTTATTCATACAGTGCATATTAACATAATATAATAAATTAGGATATTTAGATGAGTTTTTGATTTGGCTGGGGAGGGAGGATTCGAACCTCCGGTCACGGGACCAAAACCCGTTGCCTTACCACTTGGCTACTCCCCAAAGAAGATAATAAATTTTATATCAGATTTATTGAAAATTCAAATTGAAAATGGGCTTATACTTAAAATTATTTTACTCGAGATTTTTAGATTTTAACTATAACCAGTTAAGCTGTTGGGTGTGGTGTGAGATAGAAAGACTCTGGAGGATAACAGTTTTAAACCCTCATATACATCAAGTGCTGTTTTTAGATCATCACATAATGCAAATACGGTGGGACCGCTCCCGGTCATCTGAGCAGCAATGGCTCCCAGTTCAGACGCTTTTTCTTTTACCACAAGTATTTCTTTATCTTCAATTACCGCTACGTCTTCCAGATCATTTTTTAGCTTCCCGAAGAAATCATTAAATTCCTTTTCCATTATGTTATTTACCAGTTCCTTATGTATCGATTGCTTTTCTACACCTATTAAGTCGAACTTTCCATATATATCTCTTGACAGGAACTTTCCTCCATTGGTGGCAAGTATAATCCAGTAAAAAGGTAGATGCGGCAGCTCGGAGAGCTTTTCTCCTCTGCCTTCTGCAAGAGTAGTTCCCCCCTTGATACAGAAAGGAACGTCAGACCCTACTTCACTTGCCAGATTCATTAAATCAGCCACTTTCATACCCAAATTGAACAGCTTATCCAATGCAACTAGAGCTGCTGCCGCATTTGTGCTGCCTCCGGCAAGTCCTGCGCATACTGGAATATGTTTTTCTATATTAATTCTTACTGAATATTTATCTCTCAGATTATAATTATCCATAATAAGTGCTGCTGCTTTATGGACTAAATTTTTTTCATCAAGCGGGATATCTTCATTATTGCAGGTAATATAAATTCCATTTTTATTTTCAGACCCATT
>VGAU01000184.1 GCA_016870675.1 Actinomycetota bacterium
GCTTAGAGGAGGAAAAGATTTTGTATATCTTCATCTGGAAGCTACTGATGAATGCAGCCATCAGGGAAATGTCAGAGATAAAGTAAGGGCTATTGAGATAATTGATAGAGAGGTTATAGGACCCATAAAAGAAGCTCTAGATAGTAGCGATATGGACTACCGGATGATGATACTTCCTGATCACTACACACCTATATCAGTAAGAACCCATACTTCAGAACCAGTACCGTTCTTAATTTATAATAGTACAGGCAAGACTGATAGCAATAGAAAGGCAGATAATAAAATAGAAAGATTTGACGAATTTTCAGCCAGGGAAACGGGACTGTATTTTAAAGAGGGTTACAGGCTGGCGGATTATTTTTTGGAGAAAAAAGCTAGACTTTAGAATTAATAACTATAAAACAGATACTTAAAAGGTCTCCTCTCCTTATAATGTTATTTGCAGCTGAAATCTTTACTTTACCTCTGCTGTATCCTGTAAAATCTAGAATAACCCCACATAAAAAACCTATTACATACATGATGAAATGCCGTGTAATTATTAGTGTTCAGGTCAGAAAATCCAGGTAATTATCCCTGTTTACCAGAAAGAATTGAGATTTTGGGTAAGATTGAATAAAATCTTTAGGAGCTCCGGCATCTTTTTTTGTGTATTTACATTCAAAAGCATACAGTTTTCCTTCCCGTTCTTCTATAAGATCAATTTCTTTTTTATCATAAGTACGCCAGAAAAACCTATTTGAAGATATTTGTTTATAAGCCAGGTACTTAATTCTTTCAGAAATAAAAAAATTTTCCCATAGCTGACCCACATCGTCTCTTAAGGTGAGCCGGTTGTAATTAGAAATCAAAGAGTTTCGTATTCCATTATCCCAAAAATAATAACGGGGACTTTTTGTATATTCCTTTCTTAAGTTTCTGCTAAATCCCTGGTGGGAAAATAAAACATAGCTTTTTTCCAGTAGTTCCAGATATCTCATTACAGTTTTTTTGTTTACATTCAAATTCGAAGCAAGTTCTGAATATGAGATATCTTTACCTATCTGGAAAGCAATTTGCCTCAGGAGGTTAAAAATAAACAGACTGTCCTTAAGATTATCCAGCTCCAGTATATCTTTTAACAGATAGCCATCACGGATAGATTCAAGCTCATTCTTTTTTTGTTCAATTGTTTCCGAAGTATATACTTGAGGATAAAATCCAAAAATTAACTGTTCTTCCAAAGCTTCTTTTTGTCCTAAATAATCATCTGCAACAATTTCAAGTAAAGATAAGGGGTAAAGATAATAGTACCGGCTTCTGCCCACCAGTGGGTCCCCAATCTTATTTCTGAGATTAAAGCTGGAAGATCCACTTACAAGGATTGAAACCTCCGGTATAGTATCTACAATCAATTTAAGGTTTATTCCTATTTTGGGAATTTTTTGAGCTTCATAAATAAATAAATATTTGTTTTTTCCAATAAATCTTTTTAAGATAGCAGTACGCTGGCTTGATAAAATTTCAGTAATATCCAGATTTTCCCCTTGTACCATTAATATATCATCCGTGCCAATCTTTTCTTTTATCAGGTTCATGAGTATAGTTTTACCCGATCTGCGGGGACCAAAAATTCCTATTACTTTCGAAGGTCTTAAACTGTTTATTATCTGTATTGTTATAAATCTGGGTATCATAGTATCTGTATTATATATAATATGGATAGTATTGTCAATTTAAATCACGCTGACGTCCTGGGGATGAAAAGAGTGGTATGAACCCCAAAAACTGAACGCTTTAATATCTTAAGTTACAACAAGCTCCCAGGATTTATTTTTAATAAATAAATATATCCTCAAATTCTTCAGGTGGTAAATAGCCAAGTGAAGAATGTAAAATTTTTATATATAAGTTTTTTAAGGAATAACCTATGATAACTAATTTAAGTTGGATCTTTTTGGATCTTTTAGTTGAAAAAGATTATTTTTTATGTTCAATAATCCATTTTGTTATTTGTTGTGAGCCTATTCTTCCTTCTGCTATTCCAATGCCCAGCTCAACCAGTTCAGGTTGAGAAAAGTGCAACTTGATGTCATTTAGTTCCAGAAAAACCAACATAACAAATAGTCCGGTTCGCTTATTCCCATCCAGGAAAGGGTGATTTCTTATAATTCCATAAGCTTGACGTGCAGCTTTTTCTTCAAGAGTTGGATATAAGTCTTTTCCTTCGAATGATGCATATGCATGATACAGTGCTGATTCAAGAGCTCCGATATCACGCAGTCCAGATGAACCGCCAGTTGCTTTACACATCATATTATTGAGGTATAAAACATGGCTAATATCAAGCTTGATCATTTGGCAAGTTCCTTAAAAGCTTCAAGATTATCCTGCAATATACGTGAAGCCAAAGATTCTATATGTTCATTTCCGGAAATTTCCAGTTGCTCTAGTTTTTTAAAATCTATTAATACATAGCGAGGGATATTGTTTTTCATTATGATAACTGAACCTTTTTCATCAACGGTTCGGGCAACTTTGGAAAAGTTTTGGTTAGCTTCTGTTAATGAAATCAAATCTTTTGTATTAACTAACATAAAAATCACCTCGTATACATTCTACACTTATTTAGGATGAATACAACCTATTTTTGTTTTTTATTATTACTATTATTTATTTGAAGCTATTCTATAATTATCGTATTATTGTTAAAATAAAGCGGTAGAAAATTTTCCATTAAATTAAGATATATAAGAACAGTTTTAGATTAATATTTAGATTAATAGATCAGAATATATAAAAGCAGTTTTAGATTATCTATTATAAAAATATAGTATGGTTTAAATAAAATATAAGCATTGAATGAAAGGATGTTATTTTGGCAAAATGGGGTACAGGTAAAATAGTGGGTGTTACTTTTCTTTGTATTTTTGTGCTGTTTATATTTTGTGTGGGTTGTTTTTTTATAGGGCTGTTTAGCGGCAGTTTTGGCAGAACCTCATATACTTTGGGTGAATCGGTTTATGAAATCCGCCTGGAGGGTGTAATTTCTGCAGATAAATATTCGGGCCTGTTTGGTGGGGGAACAGTTACGCCTGAAGAGATAATAAGCCAGCTTGATGAAGCCGGAAAGAATCCCAATGTAAAAGCAATACTGCTTAGAGTCAACAGTCCCGGCGGAAGCCCTGCAGCTTCACAGGAAATATACGAAGAGATTAAAAAAATGGAAAAGCCGGTTGTAGTTTCAGTTAGCGATACCTGTGCATCAGGAGCATATTATATAGCAAGTGCAGCTGATAAAATTATCGCTAACAGGTCTTCTTCAGTAGGCAGCATCGGAGTAATAATGCAGATTCCCAATTACGAGGACTTGTATGAAAAATTAGGATTAAAATATACCACCATAAAGCAGGGAAAGTATAAAGATGTAGGAAGCCCAGACAGACCAATTACCAAAGAAGAAATGAAATTACTTGAAACCCAGCTTAAAGAAATTTACAGGCAATTTATCTCTGATGTTGCCGAAGCAAGAAGTATGGACGTAAGTGAAGTGGAAGAGCTTGCTACAGGATGGGTTTTTTTAGGGACAGAAGCTCTGGAACTGGGTCTAATTGATGGTATAGGGAACTATAAAGATGCAATAAATATAGCGGCAGAATTAGGCGGAATTAAAGGTGAACCTATTGTTATAAGACAGAAAATTAGCTATTCCATTCTGGATTTAATTTTAGGTTATTATCTTAATTCAGTTATCGGGAAGATATTTTAACGGGGCTAACATATTTTTTTTAAAAAATGATTGATAACATCATTAATCAAATAAAAGAAACTGAGAATAAAGCAAAAGAGATTGTAGCCTCATCCAAAAAGGAATCTACAGAGATTATAGAGGAAGCATACAGGGAAGCAGCAAAAATCCTGAAAGAAGCCGAAAAAGAAGTAAAGGTTATGTACATAGAAG
>VGAU01000185.1 GCA_016870675.1 Actinomycetota bacterium
TCAGAATCTATCCCCCTGGGTCGGGTTCCTTTTATTGGTCTGGTCTCTATAATATTATTTTTTAAAAATAAAAATCTTTCCGGTGAAGAACTGCCTATGCTAAGCTCAGGAAATCCCATAAAAGCAGAAAATGGAGCAGCATTTTTTTCTCTTAATATATAATATAAGTCCATCGGTTCTACAGGCAGATCCGCTTCAAATCTCTGACTGAAATTTACCTGATAAATATCGCCGTTATGAATATATTCTTTGGTTTCCAGTACCTTTTTGATATAATTCCGCCTTGTAAGATTTGAGCGGAGTTTTATATTTGAAATATTTTTTTTGTAATATTTCTCAATAATATCCCTTTTTATATCATTTAAGCCTTCTAATCTATTAACAACACCCTCTACTTCCAGATTGACTTTCCTAATTAAATCCCTATCCCTTATATCGGAATCCATATAATCATCTTCCAGGAAAGTAGTCTCACAGGCACTTTTATTTTCCTCTTTCTTTTCACCGGTTAAAAAATTCCTGATAAAATACCACCTGCTGTCCTGGTGGCTATATGCAAGCAATCTATCATAATAAGCAAGATAAAATATGGGAAGATTAACATCATCAGAAGCATTCTGAGGAAGTTCTTCAATATAGTTTTTCAGATCATAAGAGAAATACCCGGCAAAACCACCCTTAAAATCAGGGAGTTTTTCTTCAAGTTCCCTGGTTATTTTCCCAATCCTGCCCTTATCTATATAGACCATTCTAACATTCTTTATTTCACTGCCGGGAGGACTGCAGGTATAATCTTTAATGTTTTGTTTGAGAAAAGATAAAGGATGCTGATAGGAATAATACCTAATATCTCTGGCGTTACCGGTAAACTCATTTTTATAGCCGCTGCTCTTTATAACAAATTTTGGATCCCAGCCGATATAAGAGAACCTGGAATATTTATGCGGAGATAGACTGCTGTCCAGAAAACATAAGTAATTACTATCCTTTAAAATATAGGCTGCATCCTGAGGTGGTGTTTTTAGATTAATGGCTGAAATTGTCGAAAGGATTTTCATAGATCAATGAAATTTTTAAGTATTTTTAACCCGACTGGAGTCAGGAATGATTCAGGATGAAATTGTATTCCTTCCAACTTATAGTTTTTATGCCTTACTCCCATTATAATGCCATCTTCAGTATGAGCAGTTACTTCAAGTGAAGAAGGGATGGTGTCTTTTTTTAAAATAAGAGAATGATATCTTGCAGCTTCAAAAGGATTTTCAACACCGGTAAAAATACTCTTTCCATCATGATAAATCATAGATGTCTTTCCATGGATTACCACTCCTGAATTAATTACTTCTGCACCAAATACTTCCCCGATGCACTGATGTCCCAGACAGACTCCCAGTATGGGTATCTCCTTATAAAAATGCCTGATTACATCTTTTGACATGCCTGCATCAACAGGTCTTCCCGGACCAGGTGAAATAACTATCCTGAATGGCGCCATCTTTTTAATTTCATCCAGACTTATCTTATCATTTCTCCTGACCTTTATATTCTCACCCAGAATGCCCAGATATTGCACCAGATTAAAAGTAAAGGAGTCATAATTATCTATCATCAATATATCTATTTTTTTAGTTCCGGTATTCGTGCTCATTTTATCTTATGACCTTATTCTATTAATATATTTATTTTAATAAAACCCGGCTGCCTGTTATTTCCCGGTAGAAGGAATTATATTAGAAGCATAAGAAAATCTCAAAAGGAATATTTTGTTTCTCTTAAAAAAGCTGAATAAAAATAATTTTAAGGAATGATTTTCTTTATAAAATCTATTTTTTTAAAGTCTTTGTCAAATGTAAATACTGTATCACAGTTATTTTTTACCGAATGGCTAGCCAGGTATGCATCTATAAAATCAATATTTTTCTCTTCATATAAATCCAGAGCCTTCAGGATGATTGAACGGTTTTCTATTACCGCATTGTCAATCTCAGCAATAGCCAATATTTTTTCAACTACAGCATTCCTGTCCAGGTGATATATGCTTTCCAGAACATAGATAATCTCAGCAATGATTAAATCACATATAAATAGCTCATATTTTCCTCTTGATACCTGATTCAGGAATTTCTTTGATTCCTGAGACTGATTGTCAGAATCACCGGTAAAAAATCTTATAAATAGATTGGTGTCCGCATAAACTCTATTTTTCAAGATTTCACCCTTTTTGCTATATGATCATGTGCCTTTTTTTCTATTTCTTTCCAGCTCAATTTTTTTATATCTTCCGGTATCGAAACAGAGCTCTGCAGGTTAAAAATAGAGGGGATTTTTCTTATAAAGGCTTTCCCTCCGGAAAACTTAACTATAACTTTATCCCCTTCTCTCAATCCAAGCTGTTCCCTGACAGATTTGGGTATAGTTATCTGGCCCTTCTTTGTTATAGTAGTTGTACTCATTTAAAATATCCTTACTATTATATTTTGGTATTACTTTATCATAAAAGTAATAATTAGTAAATTATTCTTTTCTAAATCTGAAATATTTCTATTCTGCAACGCTCCAGCCTTCCAACTCCAGCCCTACAATTGATAAATTCCGGGTTTAAAGGTAAAATCCTTACCAATGGAAGATGAAGGCTTAAGTAGTTAGAGTCCTGTATAGTCTCTAAAAAAGTATATTTATTTATAAAAAAGTTCTTTTATCTCTTCATCCAGTACCGGAGTGGGTCCAATTTGTGAGGATACCCATGACCCTAATCTGTTAGCTGAATTGCTCATTTCTTCAAGTGTCCTGCCTTCGAGATACTGTATTACCATTGCTGCTGTAAAAGCGTCTCCTGCACCTACTGTATCGGCAACAGAAATCTTATAACCAGGGTGATTGTAGTAATCACTCTCGTCTATAAGCAGACTTCCATCTTCTCCCATGGTAAGACATACCAGCTTTATACCGTATTCATTCATAAGCCTCCTGCAAAAATTAATATCATTTTTTTCACTGGAGTAACCCATTAAATTTTTCAGTATTACAAGTTCTTCTGTATTTAATTTTAATATTGTTGTAAGCTCCAGTGATTGGGAAATTGTTTTAAGAGAGTAGAAGTTTTGCCGCAAGTTTATATCAAATACCTTAATAGTACTACTCCGTGCCATTTTTAAAAAATCTATAATAGTCCTGCGGGACTTTAAAGACCTTTGTGCCAGTGTACCAAAACATATAACATCGGCTTCTTTAGCAAGCTTTTTCCATCTATCACTAAATTCTAAAAAGTCCCAGGCAACATTTTTATTTATAATATAATCCGGTTGTCCATTATCATCTATTTTTACATCAACCGTCCCGGTCGGATGTTCGGAATCAATTTGTATAAAATCCCCGGCTAAACCAAGCTTAAATAAAGAATCCATAATCTCTTTTCCTAGGAAATCATCGCCAACTTTACTGGTAACTAACCCATTCTGCCCTAATTTTTTAACAAAATAGACAAAATTAGCCGGAGCCCCACCCAACTTTCTACTATGTGGAAAGACATCCCACAATACTTCTCCAATGCCTACTATTTTATAAAGCACTACTATCCCTCCTGCGGAGATAGAATACAATAAAAATGATTAATGACAATTTAAACTTTAGAAGCTCTTGCTAGCGCACCGTTTGCTTTATTATTTAAAACAACTACATCATAAG
This sequence comes from Actinomycetota bacterium, assembly GCA_016870675.1. Taxonomy (GTDB): domain Bacteria; phylum Actinomycetota; class Humimicrobiia; order Humimicrobiales; family Humimicrobiaceae; genus Hydromicrobium. Next base: position 3,685 of record VGAU01000185.1, read on the forward strand.
TACCTTAATATATTGTATAAATTAGCCACAAACTAACTTTCTAGAAAATCTCTTAAAGCTTTACTTCTATTTGGGCTTCGTAATTTATTTAGAGTTTTAAATTCTATTTGTCTAATTCTTTCTCTCGTAACACCAAATTCTCTTCCAACCTCTTCTAGTGTTTTTGGCTGGCCATCATTTATACCGAATCTAAGCT